>NZ_JAKJSE010000021.1:0-140800 GCF_050336585.1 Enterovibrio makurazakiensis | reverse complement strand
ACAAGTGGGGATACTTAGCCGTTGTCATCGATTTATGTTCTCGGAAAATTGTAGGTTGGGCTTTAAGTAATCGATTAGACATAAACAAAAGGGACATACACTCTAAGACAGTCAGAATGAGTCTGACGGAAACAACAGTTCGTCTACATAAAGATATATTGACGGTAAAGCGCATCTAACGTTTGCCGCAAGGCTTCGACTTCTGCTTTGTTGCTCTCACCACACGCTCGCAATAACTCTCTTTCGGAGGCGGTAATACGTTGGCAAAGTTCTTCCAGAGTTGCACACATGTTAGGGTCGTTCGGAGCCTCTTCAGCAGCAACAATGGGGTCAATGGTTCTGCGCGAACTTTGCGGTTTGACTTGATGCTCCACGTTGTAGGCAATTTGCTTCTCACGACGGCGATTAGACTCGTCCATTGCGCGTTGCATCGCGGGCGTCACTTTGTCTGCATAAAGAATGGCTTTCCCCTTTGCATTCCTCGCTGCGCGTCCAATAATTTGTATCAAGGCTTCGGAAGAACGAAGAAAGCCCGCATGATCGGCATCGAGTATGGCAACCAAAGATGCTTCCGGTATGTCTAACCCTTCCCGCAGCAGATTAATGCCGACCAGTACATCTAACTCTCCTCGCCTGAGTTGACGAATGATCTCTATGCGGTCATCGGTTTTTACATCACTGTGGATATATTGGCTGCGAATGCCTTCGCGCTGCAAATGTAAGTGCAATGCCTCTGCACTTTGCTTAGAGATTGTTGTAATGAGTACACGTTCGTCGCTTGCAATGCGCTCTCGAATATTACGCAATAAGTTTGATTGGGTGTCCGCTAACGGCACTATCTCTATTTCCGGGTCGAGCAATCCCGTTGGACGTATGACTTGTTCAACCACTTCACCGCCTGACCGGCGCACCTCATATTCACCGGGCGTTGCTGAAACAAAAATGGTTTGAGGTTTGATTTTTTCAAACTCAGCAAAGCTCAAAGGTCGGTTAGATTTGGCGGAGGGAAGACGAAATCCGTAATCAATCAAGGTGTCTTTTCGGCTTTGGTCGCCTTTATACATGGCATGAATTTGCGGCACCATCACGTGAGATTCATCGATAAACAACAAGCCCCCTTTTGGTAAGTAATCTAAGAGAGTGGTTGGCGGTAGTGAGGCATCGCGATCAACGAGGTAAGACGCGTAATTTTCGACACCACTGCAGTAACCCCGCTGACGTAACATCTCCAAATCACGCATGGTTCGCTCATAAAGCCTTGCCGCCTCAGTCACTTGGTGGTTGCGGCTCAGCTCGCCCGTTCTTACCTCTAACTCCGCTTCAATGGCTTTGCACGCGCGCTCAACTTGATTGGGCGAGGTCGAATACAAGGTCTTGGGAGAAACCCGATAATGGTCGAGATCCGCTATCCATTCACCCGTCGCATTGTCCACCATCTGCAACTGCGTAATCGTCTTCGAATTGTCGAGTTGAATGTGAATAGCTGCCGACTCAGAATCGGCGGGGAAAATATCTACGTGATGTGCGTCAATCCGATAACTCCCTCGCCAAAGCGATTCCCGCGCAGGCTCATAGTGTAACTTGGCCAAACGCGCTTCCAATTCCGGCATCACGAGCTTTTCACCGGGCTGAAGTGGGATTTGAAGTGCTCGGTATGCATCAGGTGAACCCAAACCATACACCGAGGATACCGACGCCACGACAATGACATCTTTACGCTCTATCAGTGCTTTGGTAGTTGAAAGCCTAAGCCGCTCTAGGTGTTCGTTAATGGCTGAATCTTTTCTAATAAAACGGTCGCTGCCCGGAATGTAGACTTCCGGCTGATAGTAGTCGTAATACGAAACAAAGTATTCCACCGCGTTCTGTGGGAAAAATGCGCGCATTTCATGATACAGCTGCGCCGCCAACGTTTTGTTGTGGGCCAAAATAAGCGTGGGACGTTTCAAGCGATGAATGATATTGGCCATGGTGAAGGTTTTACCCGAACCTGTTACACCCTTTAGCGTTTGGTGGGTCTTTCCCGCCTGAACGCCAGCAATTAACTTGGCAATCGCTTCGGGTTGGTCTCCCGCTGGCGCATTTTTGGCGTGCAGTAAAAACATTTCCTTCACCATGCTTACCTCTACTCGACTTTCAGCTTCTCCAAGTAAAGGGGGAAGGAAACATAGTGTCAAACCGACAAGCGTGTAATATTTGCGAATAACACACCTGTTTTGGCATTTCCTCCACACCGCACATTGCGACAGGTTTTGTGGCTATGTCTTCAAGAAAAATTCGTCAACGGTGAGCGCGTTTTCGGTATAGCCAATAGCGGCGAATGACTCGACCAATATTGCTTCAAGCGGAAATAACGGGGACATACACTCTAAGAAAGTCATCATCTAGTCAGTTTCAATGGATTTGTGTTTCTAGGCTCAAAAGCGTTGCGCAAAGATGAACGGTTGGTTGTTGGACGATATGCTTTTCGTATTGCTCGATTATCGGTCATTCAAATCACCATGACGAAAGCGCGATCATCCCTTATTAGCATTGATGCCACCCCTTACTATTAGGGCGTTTCTCGCTGCGTTCGTTGTTCATTTCTGTGTGGCTACGACGAACAAGCACTGCACTCTTATGAACACCGTCGTGGTTGGATAGAAAAGCGGTTGCTAGCGTTAGCGGGTGCATTTTGTATCGATGTTTGCGCCTATGCCATCATGAGTAACCATTATCATGTGGTGCTTCATATCAATGCTGATAAAGCGAAAAACATGAGCCAATACGATGCTGTTGAACGTTGGTTGGCGTTTCATCAAGGTCCTTCACTTATTCAACGGTTCATTCAAGGCGATAAACTGTCAGGATCCGAAACTGAGCGATGCAATGAGATAATTGTAGTGTGGCGAGAGCGGCTAACGTCAATCAGTTGGCTCATGCGATTACTTAACCAGCACACTATGGGATAAGTCTAAATGGCAATGAATTCTGTGATTCTTTAAGTTGGGTTGTTATTTTGACGCCATAGAAGTTTGTCTTAAGTCAGAAGGATACTCTCAAGAGCAGCTTGAAGAATCACGACAAGAAATACACAAATTGAATAAACGGAATGGATGGTACTAATGACAGGTTCTTACGACCTATTCTTGGGCAAAACCTATCAGACATTACTAACAGATGCATCTTTCCTGTCTCTGATAGGAGGGAACGTGCCTGAGGTCATTGATGAAGGCGTTGACCGTTTTTACATTATCAGCAACGCCAGAAACGCCGAGTTTGTTTTTTGCCGCCAAGATGAAACTCTAATGTTGATACTCTTTAAAGCTTCTTCTGACGGTTCTTTCCCAAACGGTTTAAGCACAGCAATGTCCGCAAAAGGTGTGCATGAGATTCTTGGTACCCCAGTTGAGGTTCATGAAAAGAAAAAAATGCCCGTGTTTGGCACTGTGCCGTCATGGGAGAGGTTTTCAAATGGTCTTCGCGTGACCTACTCTCTCGATTCTGGCACCGTCGAGGACATTCGCTATTCAATGAAACAGTAAGGGATCATGTAGGCTCTGCATCTCACTTGAGAGGCAAAAATCTGTGAGCTATATAATTGAAAAATTGACATCTCTTGGTGTGAATCTGGATTCAACTCAGGCAGAAGGCACTATCAATTCAGGCCTTCCAGAGATCGTGTTCAATACTCTTAGCGCCAATACTCAACTGAAAAAACTAGAATTTAAGTTTCCCGTCCCGTCCCGTCCCGTCCCGTTTCGCGCTGCGCGAATTAACGAGCGTGATTCCTCGCTAAATGGTCAAACATTTAGAGGTTCTCTAAAAGGTTATGGCCTCTATTGAGCCAACTTTCTTCTTCCTCTTTTTCTTTTTCCTTCGCTTTTGCCATTTCTACCAAATGACTGATTTTCTGCTCCTTTTCTGGATGAAATGATAAGGCATACCAAATTAAATCCGAAAAGTGCGCGTTCCCTTGTTCATCGACGCGATTTGAGGTGTTTTCTGGCGTGTCAGGGGATGAATCATCGGATCGTGGTCTTTGATAAAGGTTGCCCGCTAGCCCTTCTATTTCTTTGTCTAGTATTGCAACTTTCCAGGCAAGGTGACCATCTGTATCACCATTTTCAAACGGTAAGCTTTGGCGTAATTGAAGAGGAAGTGGATTGAGGAAATACAGAATATAAGCCTGCTTTTCTAGGTCTTTGTCTTGTCGAGAGAAATAAAGAAAGCTCTCGTTGGGGTAGTGACTCTGCCAGTAAAGGACAGACAACGTTTTAGCTACTGAATCTGTTATGCGGATCTGGCTTTCTTTCATTTCTGTCAATGTTGCCAACGGTGGGTAGATACCGTCTTTGATTAGAGCCAATCGAGCGTCGAGCACATTTGAATGTTTGACACTGAGTTGATCTCTTAAAGGTGCAGATATCTCGGGGTAGGCCTGAGCAAGCACAATGTAATCTGCTGTTGAAATGTGTCCATTCAGGAACCAGCCCTTATATATGTGAAGTAACTGATGGCTTGTTGTCAGCACAGGCTCGCTTTTAAGGGGTAAGTAGGTTTTGAAAAATTGTTCGGTTAGATTTGTCCATTTCTGGGGTTGAAACGACGCCAGTTGAGTCAATGCTTGTTCTTGTAGCTCGACTAAGCGGTCAATATCCTTTTGTATTTTGGGTGAGATAGCACCTGAAGATGGATGGTCAGAATGGGCGGTCTCTTCGCTAGCGCTTTTTTCTTTTGAGTCGATGATGCAGTCCAGCAGCTCTGTTGCATGAATACCTTGGCTGATCCCTGATGAATACGGCACCAAATTTAATGGAGAGTAGGCTTTGTCTGCATGTTCGTTTGAGGCATTGATGATGTCGCACCAGCGCGTGAATAGCGCCATCAATTGTGGTTCAGACAATGTTTCACTTTTTAGCAGATTAGACGTCTTATCTAGCTGCGCGCGTTCAAGTTCGGGGTTGTTACCGCGGTAACTTAGCCCTGATAAGTCATCGGTAAATTGCTCTAAATGGGCCTCGGTCTTTAGGTTAGGCAACTGGGACATGATTTCATTGGAGAGATCGATGAGGGAGTTTTGGTTGAGGCCAATAACGGTTTTTCGGAGTAAGTGACTTGTTCTGGTAGTGACGGAATTAAACTCGATAGTGATCAGCACCCCATCAGGTTTACTGTACTGAACATGAAACAGCCGAACGTTATTTTGATAGAAAATGACTTCATCGACTTTGACTTCTGTGGTGAGCATCATATCGATAAGATAAAACGGTAGCAGGATGGCACAAGCTGGCGAATGCCCACAGCCACCCGAATTGTTTTGTATGGTACGTTCGCGAATTATTGTTTCCAGCCCATAGCGATTGGTGTAATCGCTTACTGCATCTAAAGTCAAAGGGATGTCATAACGTGTCACATAGTCCCAATGCTCTTCACTGTTCATTGGAATAGATGTTGTTTGATATTCGCTAAAGCTGATCTGGTCTTTGAAATCGTCAGCAAGGGCGATAAAGCTGGCCAACCAAATCAATAGAGTTAGTGCGATTCTCAACGTGTCATTCTCACTATGTAATATGGGCTTTCAAAGCGAATAGCCATCAACTCCTGACCACAATTAACCGTATGAATACATCTCGTATTTGGGTTAACGAACTATGCGGTGTGTTGTGTAAGGAGGAGAACAGAGGCTGTCGCTTTTGACAGCCTCTATAAATTCAGCCTTTATATATTCAGCCTCTATATATTCAGACTGTTAGATTTGGCTGTCAATCGTGGCGCGAATTTCCGCAAGTGTTGTTTCTTTAATGAGTTTGCCGTCTTCAAACACAACCTCAAGCAAGCCTTCTTTCTCTTCACTTTCGGATACGTCATCTATCAGCACTAATTCGCCATTGGAACGCTCAACTTTCAAGAGTCCTTTTGCTGATTTTTTCTTGCTGTCAGTTTTAGGGTCTTTAAATATCGCCACGCGTTCGTCATTTTTGACAACGCTGGTGGCTTTCACAGCAGAGCCGTGCGTGTCTCGTGTGACATATTGGTAGCTGTACGAACCGATACCTAAGACAACCTTTGAAGCAAACCCCTTATCCATTAAGCGCTGAAGAATTTGGCGTTGGCGAGGCAGTGTGATGGCATCACCATAAATCGCACCAATGTGCTCGTCTAACAACTTAAACCCTTTGTCAGTGACAGTACCGCCGAAAATATCCCACAAACATTCGATTAGCCCTTTAACCTCACAAGCTTCTAGTTCGACTCGGCTTTCTTCTTCACATCCGTAATATTTGCTGTTCCAGCAATAGGCTTCATAACCTTCGCGAATGGCTTCTTGCTCCGCAGCGTTTTGGTTGTCAAAGAGTTCGGCATAGTCTGAGACAGGAGAAACGCTAAAACCCGTTAGGATCTTTACTGGGTCACCGGAGTCTGGACGAATGACTAATGCGCCATCACGTTGCAAGATTTCTTCTTTTAACTGAGGAAGATAGTCAGTCACGAGTGTCCAAAAATCCCATGTGTCCGAAACGACGCTGAGAATTCCTTTTGGTGATTGCTCACGCATCAGGTATCTGAAGAATTCAATTTCGCCTTCCATGATCCAAGAGCAGGTCACTGAGTGTTCGGTGGCATCGACTGAACAGCCAACAAGCTCTTGATCGACATTGGCACCGTAGTATTTTTCTGCAAATAATACCGCTGGGATTGTGTCCGTTCCGACTAAACCAGAGGCTAAGTGACCGAATCCACTCATTGCTGCAGCTTGTTTCCCAAACATGCCTCGAAAGCTAAAGTCGTGTCCTTGAAACGGAACGAAATCCATGGGTAACCCTGTTTTTTCAGCAAACTCTTTGAATACGCTTAAGTAGGCGACAGATGTCGTGGTGCTGGTTTGGATTGGCCAGTTTTCACAACTTAGCACTGTCTCGATCATGTTTGTGAGCCACTGAAACCCTTCTTTGGTATTAACAATGGTCATGGGTGGAACTAAGTATGGGACAAGCGTGCCTTCTGGAAGTGCTTTGATCCGTAACGGTAAGTAGCCTAAATCATGTAAGTCTTCTAAATACTTCACGTCAACGGAGTATCCCAACATTGCGCTCATGATGCGTTTGTGGTTTGCAACAGCAACCGCTTTTTCGGTATTGAAAAACGCGTTCCATTCTTCTTCTAAGTAACTCTTTATGAAGTATTGAAGGCCGACAAAAGCCACTTTGTCGCAATTCTCTACGTTGCTGAGTTTTCCGCTTCGAGAGGTGTAATTTGCATAAACCTCTGTAACGTCAGGGTGGTAAGCGCGGCTGTGAAATTCTTTGTAAACGTCTTTCTGCATGCTTGCTGCTGTAATAGTCATGGTGCGCTCCTTACATCTCGATGACGGTTAATTGGGTGCGGTTATTTGCGTTACTTTGCGTGCTGATGTTTGAGTATTCTTCTGCTGTTCTAAATGAGTCTGTCGTATATATGGCGTCGATAAGCCCATGAAATACATCAATACCCTGAGAGAAAATACCGTGAGTGACAAACAGTGAAACGTCGGTCGCACCTTGTTGCTTTAAGACTTTTGCGAGTTCAATAAACGTTCGTCCACCATCGCAAATGTCATCAACAATCAGCACACGCTTACCTTCAACATTACCGAGCACTTCTGTTTTTACGATTTCCCCTGATTTCAAATTCCTGACTTTTTGGGCTTGGATAACATTTGTTTCTCCGCCAAAAGCTTCAGCAATGTTGCTCGTTTTCTTGCTCGCACCGGCATCTGGAGAAATGAGTGTGATATCCCCCCTAGATAGTGAACGGCTGAGTACTTCGCTTTTTTTAATCAGTTCTGTTTGTGGAATATTGACCACATTGTTGAGGAGTGCGGGAGTCACATCGCTGTGAGCATCCCAAATGGTCACTTTTGATAACTCCAAGCTATTGATAAGGCGAGCCATAACGGATACCGATAGCGCTTCGCCTTCTACGCATACTCGGTCTTGACGAGCATACGGGAAGTAAGGGATCACTAGTTCAATGGGGATTTTGCCGTTTGATAATCTCTTGAGGGCATCAACCATCATCATCAAACGAATAACTTGAGATGAATCAGTGAGTCGTTCTTGTATTTCAAACACTGCCACATCTGATAATTCGATAGGATCGAAGCGAATATGTTCTTCACCGCCAGAAAATGTAAAGCTCTGAAATGATGCTTCTGATTTATATCCTTGAGTGTTGATTTTGAAAGTTGTCATATCGCATTCCTTTTATTTGTGTCCTAACGACACAAACAATGTAACAACTGATTATTTTTCGATCAAGTTCTTTTTGTGTCTTTTTGACACAAAGTTTTGTGACCTAGCTTTTTCGTTGTCAAGATAGAGGTGTATTGCAACAAAATTGAGATTCACTTAATGTGTCATAAAGACAGTAAGTAGACTGGTTAGAGCGATGCATTACGATATCAATGAATACAAAAACCCACTTTTCACGGTAGACAGTGTGCTGTTTACGGTGAAAGAGGGGGCGTTAAAAGTATTGATGGTAAGGCGAGCAAAAGCACCTTGTGAAGGTTGCTGGGGGTTACCTGGCGGTTTTGTCGATATTGAAAATGATATGACGACTGACGTAACGGCACGCAGAAAACTAAAAGAAAAAACGAGCGTTGAACCTCGCTATTTAGAACAGTTGCAGGCTTTCTCGGGAAGCGACAGAGACCCTCGCGGATTCAGCGTTACCTTGGTCTATTTCGCATTGGTGACAGAGCAGGACGTGTCGAGCCATATTGCTTCTGTCGAAGATGTTCAATGGATTGATGTGAAAGTACTTCCCTCACTGGATATTGCATTCGACCACAAAACCATCATTGAGCATGCGCAAAAAAGACTGCAGCAAAAAGCGCTCTATTCGATGATCCCTGTCTATTGTTTACCGAGCCAATTTACAATTGGACAGCTGAAATCAGTTATCGAGACAATCCTAGAGAAACCTATTCAACGTAAGAGCTTAATCCGCAGGATTGAGGCGTCAGATATGTTTGAAGGGGCGGAACAAAAAGTGAAGTCTGGAGGAAGGCTTGCTCAACTCTACTCGGTGAAAGAAGGTGCAGATTTGGTGAATTTTGAGCGAAACTTTAGCGTTTAAAGCATTCCCAATACGATCTAATTTAGGTGCTTCTTTACCTCAGATATGGACCATAGCCAGTACCAATCTCATTTCCATTGACGTCGAAGAATACCCACTAGGCATGTATCTATGCGCCTATGTTTCAGACTTCTCGCCATTCATTGAAAGCATTTTGTCATTTAGAACCTCGCGCTGGCGGGGTTTTCTCGTATAAGGGGATAACCAAAATCGGAAACACTGCTCGACCAATGCTGCTTCAAGTGCTGTGTAAATGCTTTGACCAATCCATTGTTGATTTGTGAACGGTGGTAAACCAGCCAAAGGTTCCATGTGGGCAACGGGGTATCAACATCAACGATCTCAAGTTGAGGGTCACTCGAAATAACGAACTCGGGTAGTAGCCCAATGCCTGTGCCTTTGCGGATAAGCTCTGCGGCACTCATATAGCTGTCGACTCTTATTGATGTCTGACATTGCACTCTGCGTTCTCCAAACCAGCGCTCTGCGGGTAGATGCGCAAAACTGTCATTCAGGCATACCCAGTTGGCTTTGGTTTCACTTAGGCAGCCGACTCGCTTTGCGACTTGAAAATGAAAATGGCTGAGTTTCACGCCAACCAATGACTCATCCGGTGAATTGGTTGCTCGAATAGCCAGATCGGTATTCGCCAGACGAAGGTCAGCGTTCATGGCACTGACTTTTATATCAAACTGTATTTCTGGGTGAGAGACCGACAAATCCCCCACGATTGTCGATACGCTTGGGAGCGAGATATCACAGCAACTGAGTGACAGTGCGCCGGCAAGGTCTTCTTTTTTCTGTTTTATCCAAAATAATATGTCATTGGCGCGATCATCCATTTCTTTCACGAAAGCCGCCAATTGCTGACCATCTTTCGTAAAAGAGATGCCATTGGCTCGTCGCCTTATTAAAGGGACACCAACCATGCCTTCCAGCCGAGAAACACGCCGACAAACCGTTGAGTGACTGATATTCAGGGACCTAGAAGCGCCAGACAATGATCCTTCGCTCACAACGGCATGATAAATTTTTAGATCATTCCACAGTGGGTCTGCATTTTTGCAATTGTGCATTGCACTAACCTCCATGTTCGAAGGCGTATTTTCAACCTAGAGTGTGTAAACCACAATCGTCCATTGGAAGGAGCTTTAGATATGAAACTGTATGATCTGGAACTGTCAGGTAACTGCTACAAAGTGCGTTTGTTTTGCGCGTTGAACCAAATCCCCTTGGAAATTTGCCCCGTCGATTACCTAGCCGGGGAGCATAAGTCGACTGCCTATCTGGCGTTAAATCCGTTAGGAGAAATCCCTTTGCTTGCTGATGACGGGTTTCTCATTCGAGACTCACAAGCCATTTTGATTTACCTTGCTCAAAAATATCAGCTTATCCAGTGGTGGCCGCAAGATCCAAAACAGCAAGGGCTTGTTTCTCAATGGCTTTCGTTCGCAGCAAACGACATAGCAAGAGGCCCAAACGATGCGCGTTTGCATGACTTGTTTGGCATTGAGTTAGATGTGGCGTCGGCACGCCACAAGGCTCGCAGTTGTGCAAAGATTCTGGATGAGCATTTACACATGCATCATTGGCTTGTGGGCGACACCCCGACACTCGCTGATATCGCATGTTATCCCTATATGGCGTTGATGCACCAAGGTGGCGTAAGAGGAGAGGCATACCCTCATCTCACTCGCTGGATGAATGAGATGAAACATCTTGATGGCTTCATCACAATGCCAGGTATTGAATGATGGGAAACGGCTTAAGCATTCTAGGTGTTGAGCACGTTGGCATTCGCACGCGAAGTAAAGAAGCGTCGCTCGCTTTCTATCAGTCGCTTGGGTTTAGCAAGGTGGTTATGTTACCGGAGCATAATGCCTGCGAGATGGAAAATGCCGCTGGTGTGAGAGTGAACCTGATATTCAGTGGAAGCGAGCAGTATCCAGATGCGCACAACGTGTTACTGGATGCTGAAATCAAATATGCAGGGATCACCCATATCGCGTTTGTCATCAATTCCATGAGTGCATTTCTGCAATTTTGCGAAACGCAGGAGATACGCATTACCGAAGGCCCACTGAAAATAGGGGAGCGGCGAGTAGCTTGCTTTATCAGAGACCCCGACGGCACGGTGTTGGAGTTCAATGAATTGGAATGACTGTCTGGTTTAACTCACTTGCTTTTGCAAGCCTACCTTAAACGCAATCGACATTTGTTTCCGGTAACTGGCTTGAATGTATTGAGCCAATGGCAACTTGGTTGCGCCCGTTGTTTTTGGCTTTATACAGAAGCGCATCCCCTTCGTCGAACGCGTCTGAATATGACCAAGAGTTATTTGACGGCGCGATCAGAAGCGCCCCTACCGACATTGTCACAATGCCATACTTTGTTGCGTGAGGGATGGACAGCTCTTCGACTCCAGCCCTCATTCTTTCGGCTATTGCAGCGAGCGCATCAGGGTTTTCTAATTGAAGGAGAGCGACAAATTCTTCTCCGCCAATACGAAAGCAGTGATCGTTGGTTCTCAGAGCACTTAATATTGTGTCGGCGATTGATTTGATCACGATATCACCACGAGCATGACCATAGGTGTCGTTGTAAATTTTAAAGTGGTCGATATCGCAAACGATGATGCCGAAGTGCTGATTTTGGCCCAACACGGCTTCGTAAAAAGGCTCAGCCCTTCCTGCATAACTATGACGACCGCCTATGCCCGTTAAGGCATCCGTGTCTGATTGATGTCGTAATACCTTCATTTGTGATTTTGCGGTAAACGTCAGTGTGTGTAGGCCGCGTGCCAATGTGCCAATTTCATCGTTTCGATGAAGCTCATCTAAGTCTGAAATATCAAGCAGTTCGATATCTTGATCTATGCGACTAGCGAGGCGGCGAAGTGGTGATACCAGCCAGTGAGTCACGCCTGCAATCAATAACAATGAGATAAACAAAGCCGCTGATGCTTCTGCAATTATCGTGGCGTAAATTTGTCCTTTAAGGGAGAAAAGAGCTGATGCATCAAAAACGGCTTCTACCATACCGCCATTTTTATTGATGAGCGGAAGCCGCAGATAAATGACTTTTTCTTCATTGGAAAGGTATGCATTTTTTTGAGAAGACGCGGAAGGCGGCGACCAAGGGATAGCTGAATGAGACGTGAGGTACCGGCTTTGATGTAAAACATTGAGATCATCTTGTGCTTTGTTGACCAGAAATCTCAATTTCTTGGCTCTGACTTTTTCTTTGTTTTTGGGGTCATCTAATGCATTGATAAGCGTTTGTAGCTTGTCTTGAGCAATGCGAATTTCATCTTCCGTGACGTCGGTTCGCCATAGTTGCTGCTCTTCGCGTAGGTAGTGAATACTCAGCGTACTGTCACTGTAATCAGAGACGCCCTGAATATCGAGAAACAGTAGTGGTTCAATGCCTAGCAAGCGTTCCCTTTGGGAGGGCATCATTAGCGTTGAATAGCTACGAGCGGCAATAGCACCTGACATTTCACGTAAAAGCGGGGAGAGGGAATGTTCCGCAGTTTCAGTGGCAAACTGAACTCTGGTTTCCCACTCGCTTTGATATCGTGAGTAGCTCATGCCAAGAATCAACACCAATACCAGCATTAGGTGGGAAACAAAAAGCAGTTGATTGATGGTAAATGTTTTTAGCAATCTATATTCCGACGATAGGGTTAAACGTATTAGTTTTTATTCATAAGGCGATAAAACGGGCTCGGCGCAGGTGCCGTTTATACAGATGTCTTTATAGGTATCATGGCAACGCTGACAGAATGAAGCTTCTAGAGTCGGGTGCATGCTGCTGATGTCTTCCCCTTTTCGATTGTAGCTGCCATACATAGGAAGCCCACTAAAGTGCTCGGTAACCCAAATAATGCCTTGCACCTCAGAGACAGCAACGACCGTTGGCCCATCTGTGTAAGGACCGTGAGTTTTGTACTGCTCGAGCTTTTCTGGATTTACACGAATGGTCAGTGGTGAGCCTAAACCATCGTTAATCCATGCGTAGGAGCGCACTGCTTCTTGTATAAACAGTGAGGTGTCCGGTGGTAACACGGTGTCGGCAGGCAGTGTCATTGATTCTTTAACAACAGGCCACTCTTCCCATCCTTCGGGGTAGCTAGCAACAGAGTCTGCAAAAGCGGAGGTTCCGGCAAACAATGAGAGCGCCAAAGTGTAAATAAAGCGCAAAAGAAAGCTTCGCTTCCTTGGTAACGACATAAGTAATCCTTTACTAACTGTGTGGCATTCAACCTGATTTTGAGATTGAAGTAGCATTCATAATAAATGTTTTTATCAAAATGTAAAAAATGCGTAGCGAATAATGTGTTTTGCTCGCATTTTGCTCGCATTTTGTTCGCCCATTAAATGCATGCGTTATGAGTCTGATTTTTCTAGCGGCTGATAATTGCGTAACTAACCCTTTCTCTTACTGAGTGCTCTCAAACTCGCATTCATGATACGCGTCATGTTTCATGGCTCTTTTATGGATAGTCACTTCGGTAACCAGAGTAACGAAAGTTTTTATTTCCCACTGCAAGCAATAGTGCTACCTTCCAATCCTGGCATAAACAGCTGTGTTTTATGTTGTAAGCAATATTTTAAATTGTTAATGGAAAGTGATATGGATAATCAAATCCGACTACGTGCCCTTGAGCAAACCGACCTTCGCTTTATTCATCAGTTGAACAACAATCGTTCAATTATGTCCTATTGGTTCGAAGAGCCGTATGAGTCGTACTACGAGCTGGAAGAGCTGTTTCGCAAGCACATCCACGACAGTAACGAGCGCCGCTTTATCGCCGAAAATAGTGAGAAACAGTCCGTCGGTCTGGTGGAACTTGTTGAAATAAACACGATTCACCGAAATGCTGAATTCCAAATCATTATTGCGCCTGACTACCAAGGTTGTGGCTACGCGCGAACCTTGATTAACAAAGCCCTGAACTACGCCTTTACCATTTTGAACTTGCACAAGGTGTACCTGAGTGTTGCGGTTAACAATGAGAAAGCGATTCACCTCTATGAAAAGAGTGGCTTTATCGAGGAAGGACACTTGGTGAAAGAGATATTCGTTAACGGCGAGTATTGCGACATCAAGCGCATGTACATTCTTCAAGATGCCTATCTACAGAATCGTCATCAGCAATAATGCAGTGACTGCCGCGAGCGGCTAGCTGAACATGTTTTGCATTAAGGACTTCTCTACGAGAGGTCTTTTTTTTACTTTATCCAAAACAACATGTCCTTGGTGCGATCATCCATTTCTTCCAGAAAAGCTGCTAATGGCTGACCATCTTGGACAAAAGAGATGCCAGTTGATCGCGTTATCAAAGGGGCGCCAACAATACCTTCTATCTGAGAAACAATGCCTTCCAACCTAGAAACATCGTGTGGCATTACTTACAGCCTTCGCTGTTAATGTTCTTTCCTCATGTCCCAAACCTTTAGGTATACATTTGCGCAAAGTTGCGTATTTACTCAAGTGGTATATCGAAAATAGTTGCTAGAATTAGCGGATACTCATACGCATTTTTGCGAACAAGCATTTTGACGTTGTTTGGGTGTATTGCCTTTTTTTGGCGCAATGATCCTTTAACGATGGGATAAGGCTGACAGTGACGGATAAATACGAAAATCAGGAACATGCTCAAGGCGATGACCAAGAAGAGGAAGAGCAAAAGCGAAACTTTTTTCGGCTTCGGTATTTAGAGCAGGACATGCCTTATATTGCTTGGGATGGCTGCACATATCGTGTGTGTGAGATTTCCGAGCATGGGATCCGTTTGCTGTTTGAAGGTGACGTTGTCCTCGATCAGCCATTTTCTGGCACCGTTCAATTTGAGGAAGGCTCAGCAGATATTCAAGGAAAAGCCATAAGAAAAGAAGATGGTGAGTTAATTATTCAACTCTTTCAGAAAGTAGAGTTGAAGAAAATTAATGCTGAACAGATTCGCCTTCGTCGAAAGTACAGTAAAGATTGAATACTCTTTGATAACACCAATTTAAGCCAAAATTTTTCACCTAGCATCCTTACTTCTCTCACCTAAACGCCCATTAACTCCTCTCTTTCTACAAAACTGGAACGCCTTCATTCTATTAACCACGGTATAGTTTCATGCCAACCGAATGTGGGTGATGCTTCGCACACCTGATCAAGGCAGGAAGCCTCAGTAAGCAAATAGACACGCAAACAAGGACGTGAACAGAAATGGCAGTAGAACAAAGTGTGGTTGAAAGCATCAATGCAGTATGGGCAACACCTTATGGCGTCGCGGCGAAATACATCTTTGTAAGCGGTATCTTATTGCAGCTTATTTTGATGATCACGCGCTACAAAATGCCCGTGACGGAAGCGTTGCTGGCGGTGCTTGGCTTCAAACCGGTTCGTAACAGAGATAAGTGGTTTAACATTTTGCACTTCGCTGTGATTGCTGTTCCGTTGGCTTTACTTGCCATCGCGCTTTGATGAGGCGGCAACACCTAAGGCCATCAATGTCGGTGATTCGCATTTGTGAACAGCGGGGGAGTGAAGCGCTGCCTATAATTAACTGCTGTATGTAAAGCCCAATACACTGCATGTTGCAGCGGGCTTTTAAGGCAGCCTTATGAAGAGTCGATGGATTCATTGTCGCCACATCGTGTTGGTTTTCTTCCTCGCCCTGATTGGTGCAGGGTGCGGTACGTCGCCCAAGCCAACTGCGTCATCCGAGCCTTTGTCTGACCGCGATTCATCCCCGAATTTAGTCTCACCGTCGCCTGTCAATTCACAGATCACAAAGCCTTTAGAATCTTCAGAATTCATCGAAGCGAATCAAAACGTCGCAGTGACTAACACCATCGTTGTGTCAGAGCACACAGATAATGTTGCGCCGTCTTCGTCGGTTGAAGCTGCTGTGGATGACGCTTCGTTAGTTGAAACATCATTGGATGAAGAAAGCCTGGAAACAGTGAGTGTTCCGCCTGACGTGCCAACACCACCAATAACTGCTGACACTACCCCTGTATCTTTCGACGAGGGCTTAGGGCCACCAGATCTGCTATGTGGTGAAGACGGTGCTCCGCCATGTGGCGACGAAATCAAGATAGATGCCATATTGGTGGGGGATGCGACCAATTGGGGATGTGAAGGGAAGAACCTCTATTTCACCCCAAAAGATGGCGGAGAGTGTTGGAGCTGTCCAGACGGGTATCGCCGCACATGGAAAGCCATTCACAAAGACGAAAGCTGCAAAGAGCGAGGCTTCGGCTTCAACAAAGACAAGGTCGATGCCACATTCGTACGATCGGTTTATGGTTGCGAAGAAGGGCAGTTTGAAAAAGGCGGTGAGTGCTACCGTTGCCCTGCGGGTTCGTCAAAAGTGAGTTTTCTTTGGGCTTTTAATCCTGGCGCAGAATGTAAAACAGAATACTACTGCGATGAGGGCTTATCGCTGATGCCAGCCCCTGCTGAAGTGCTGCAAAATTTCGGCCCACCTTACGATCGCGTGTGTGGCACACCACAGGATATGCCAACCGTGATCACTGATTTAGCGAGAACCAAACTTGAAGAAGATCTGACACTGAGCCAAGCCGCCGCAGAGTTTGTCGTCGAAGTGGCAAAGTATGATGAATTACGACGCGCCATATCAGACAAAGACGGAGAGGAAGTGTATCGGCTAATTGTGCAAATGCCGAGTTACCTTGCACTGCGTGATGCGGCGATCGCCAATGGCTATCAATCTCTCACGTTGGGCGCAGCGCCTGAACTTGAAGTGGGCTTAGGCGCAACCACCGAATATGGTGTGGCACTAGATTGGCAGGGCAACACACGACCTTATGGTGTCATGGCCTATTCAAAAGGGGCGTCTTTAAGCGTGGGGCTCGGTGTGAGTGTTGGTGTGTGGAAAGAGGGTATTGAGAGTGATGCCGCAAACATCGGTGGCTATGCCCATGGCGCGAGTATCAGCGTGCCATTAGGGGTAGCCGACGTGGGCAGCGGTGCATGGTTTAGTTACTACCCAATCCGCTATCTCGGGCTTTCATTTAGTGCCAGCGGCGGCATCGGCCTTGAAACGGTGAACTACAACCAAGCGGTGACTATGTTGTATTGAAACTATCCATAAACGGCGGTGTTAGTGCGGTTCAGTATGAGGTTTGGGATAGGTAGCAGATAGCGGATAGTAGGTAACAGTTACACAAGTAACGGTAAATGAGCGAGGTGCTGAACTCATTGTTGTATTAACGCATGGACGGTTTTCATGCCCCGTTTTTGGCGATTTCAAAGCTCACACCAATCACTTTTGTTGGCCTTCCAGAAACATCAAAATAGAGCTTTGCCCTTGATGTAAACCAGAATATGGATTTGTTTGTGCCTTCCACAGAGAAATCCCATGTGTGCGGCTCATCCTTACCAAATATGTTCAAGAGCTCTTCAATGGACTTTTCAGTATAGGGAAGCATGCAGTTTGGAAGATTGTTTTCGGCAACATTGAAGAGAGTCGCTGCATTCTTTGAGCATTCAACAGAGCCTGTCAGAACGTTCCACTCCCACGTCACGATGTCAGCCATGTCTAGCGCTTGGCGCATGCGATTTTCGCTGTCCATGATTTGGTTTAGGTATTCCTGACGCCGGTTTGTGGCAGCCGTGTCATTCACTTGCATTTGCTGAACGCTTTCTACCGCCTCATCACCGTATCTCAGCCATATCCAATTGACGTCTAAGTACTCTGCAAGACTTCTCAGGTTCTTGTATTCGATCTGTCCGCCCTTAGTCCATCGGTGAACGGAAGGAACAGAGGTGCCGATAGCTGATGCCACATGAGCTTGGGTTTTCTTCTTCTGTTTTAGAAGAGATGTAAGGCGTTCACTGAAGCCACTTTGATCCATTTAGGGTCCCCAATTTGATTTGAATAGCATGTTCAAGAAATAAATCTTAGCACGAAGTATTGGAATTTAAAGGGGATTTCTCAGTGAGTAATTTGTTACTTGACAGGTAATTTTTTAACTTCTATAGATTATTATGCCTTTAAATAAATGCACCATTATGAATTTAAATGCACAAACAACTATCCCAAAATGGAATGAAAAATGATGAAGCTAAAACTAGTAACACTATTCTGCGTCAGTATTTCTTCAACCCTTGTGTCGGCTCATGGCGTTCAAGTTCCCAACGACAGTAAAAGCTTACAAATATTCAAAAATGTACCTGCAATGTCTATCGCTTCAATGAACGAGCCAGGGGTGAATGCTTATTTTGAAGATATTGTTGGTTCATCTAGCCCAAATGCACCAATGGCATGCGGTATATTCAAAATTGAAAAGGGAAATCCGCTTGTTTATACCTACGACTACGATGACAGCAAAATCATTTTGGACGGACACATTTATTTTTCTGACGGTACTCAGACAGTGAAAGGCGAAGTTGGCGATGTGTTGTTCTTTCCAAAGGGTTCTACCATCACATTCTCAACGGATGATGAAGGCTTAGCATACGCATGCGGTCAGCGTAAGTTGTTCTAGTTCTTTGTATGGATATCACTGAACCCGTGATATCAGGGAGAGATAGTCATGGATATGTCTTTATCGAAATCTGTATTCCCCTTCACAATCATGTTGTTATCGTCAAATTACCTTTATGCGAATCAAAATCTCACCGACTTAACGCACGATGATCCATTCTTTTATACTAGCGATCAGACGGTCAGTGCCGACAACAATCTAAAGGTGTTGTTGGGCATCGGTCGCCCCGATAGAACCCATTCACAAATCCCGCACTTGCCCTTTTACATGGGGTACATGAACACCAATTCGACGTATCGGTTTGTGAGTGTCGCCGAGCAGGTCTTCACCATGATTGGTGAAGGTAAACATGGTCTATGGCGTGTTCAGGAAAATGGAAACGTCAGGCTATACCGGAAAAGGCAAGCACAAGGTCTACCTGTTGATACGGATATATATTCACAAGATGCAATAAAGAAAATTGGAAACCAGTATGGATACTATTTAAAAGATGAAAGTTGGGCAGGGTATAAATATCCCGATCAAAGAATTACTGAAAACAACACCTTGAATTATATTGATGTGCCAATAACGCATCCTATTTTCAAAGGTAAATACCAAGATCATGAGCCATTAGATTTGGCAAGTTGGTACTGCACCATGTCCGCGAATGACTACCCCTATGCGAAGAAGGCGATGAACTTCGCGTTTAGCCAACAAGCGGCGAATAAAGTAGGGCCATTAGGTAAGCGAGCAGGACTCGACATTAAAGAGAACTATCTCAACGTGTTGCGACTGGAACATTTTCCTGATGCGAATACGTGGGTCAATGTAGGTCAAGAAGGTAAAGACGCGTTACATGTTGAATGGAAGGCGATAGACGCAGCCAAAACCAACGCAGAGTATTACCTTGTTGAACGCACGTTTTTTAATAAGCCATATCTCTTCGTGACAGCGGTTTATGACAATGTGGATAACGATGATCATCAGTATGTCCGTCCGGATGGCAACTACTTTGCTTCACTTGCTCAACCGGAACCGATAAAAACTGACGTGACCTATCAACCCCGTTTTCATTTCCTTGATGGCAACGAGGCAAAAGCCGTTGGTTTACCGATCTATGGCGTGCATCATCCTAACAGGGCAGTATTTGGTGGTGGCGGAGCATGCCCACTGAAAGGCGGAGATTGGGGGCGTTATCCCGATACATCTGGCGGGGCGGGTTGGCCGACACAATATGAAGAGGTAACTCCATTGTGTGATGCTGTGCTGGTGGATATTAAATTCTTCACCAATCTTGATAACCAGTCTTGGAAAGAACCCACCAAGTACCTCGCGAATGCAGGGTTTAGAAACCAATCGGTAAGATACAAGATGCAGCCAGGTGAATATGGCGTGTTTACTGACCCATACAACACGGAAAAGGGCATTAAAAACCCAGACAGTCAGAACGTGCCTGAAGTGTTAACGTTAACCTATCCTGCGGCATCAGAGCCGGTGAAATACGTCGAGCCCCCTGTGATTGATTCCACCCTTGGAATGGTGCCAACAACAGACAGCACTTGCCGTCCAGTACTCATGGCAAACGTTTCGAATTGATGAGGTAACAATACTCTCCCCTCAAAGTGCCAAGAATCGAGCGCAATGAGGGGAGAAGCCAACACTAACCCCTGAGCTACCAAGCGGTGAGTTGTGTTGATGGAGGGGGCAGTTTTCTTCAGGACATTAATCGCTTAGCGCTGTCGACCTAAACTGCTTTTCACGCCTCTCAAACCTAAATCTAAACCTAAACCAAAAAGGCCACGTTCGTAGCCCTTTAGCAAATCAATCGCCGTAAGTGTTTATTGGCTGGCAGGCTGATGCAGTTCGATCACGTTGTTGTCTGGATCACGAATGAAAAAGAACTTGGCGCCATTGATCTCAACGCGCTCGGTGATGGTGATCCCTAGCGCTTCAATCTTCTTGGAAACGACATCAGCATCAGTGATTTCAAGCGCGATGTGCGTGTAGCCGGGATATTTCATGTCTTTTTGCATCAAGATATTGTCTTGAGGGGCATCGTCAGAGGCATTGAGAATAAAGTTAATGTTGATTCCTGATGGGTGTTCAACAATGGCAGCGGGCTCTGGACCAACAGGGCCTGCGATAAATTCAAACCCAAGCTGTTCGTAAAATTTTCTCGCTATTTCCAAATCTCTAACGCGAAGCCCTACGTGATTAATGCGCGTAATTTCTTTCATGGTATCCCTTATCTATGTGGTATTCCGCTTGTGTGGCTATGGCTTTTTCGGGTGTGCCGAATAGGCAGCAATAACCGGCAGATAGTTGGATACATTATGAGAGAAGTTCGGCGTTCAGCGTGTAACAAGTGTTAGATGTGCGGTGGGATTCACGTGAGCTTTGATGGGAATAGAGCACGCTAAAAAACCACATTATATCAGAGGAATAAAAATGGCTGTTCGGGTTGAACAGCCATTGATGGTGTGGCGGACGAGCCAGTTCTTCGTTTACGCGATGGCGTTTTCTCTTGATTAATATCTATGCCAGACCTGACTGCCATGGTGATTTTTGGATTGCCTGTAAGTGAATTTATACAGATGGCATCGTAATATTTGCATTCATGATTGGATTTAACTTGTTGTTTTTCATTTTATTTATTTTTAATTAAAAAATTAATGTCTTAAAAATAAGGCAAATTATTATTTCTTGTCTAACATAAATATTGTGCAACGAATTTTGACGTTATTGCACCTCAAAATCACTTAAACGAGGAATCTCAATATGTCTGGAAATTGTCGCTGTTATCTCTATGTTACGAACCTGACTGATAAAGTTATTACTGCTCAAGAGCCTACCGATATACAAACCCATCTTACCGATGGGCCGAACAATGTTGAGCCGGGGCAGCAAAATGTGTTGGTTGTTGCAGTCAAGGGAACATCAGGTACAGCTACAGGTGCACACGTTGAGGAGAATTTATATATTGAAGGAATAAGTAAACCAATTTCGGTTTCGATTTCCTGCCCATTTTCTTCCTCGAACGCAAGCAAAGTGGATGTTGATGGCTTAAACAATACTCCTTATAAAGTTACACACAGTCTTCGCAGCCCATCTGGTGTTGCTCGCGTGTATCTTGTTATTACTGATAGTAATAATGACAAAGATCAGCACGATGACTAATTGGTAGTTCAGCAAAGAGTTAAACATAAAAGCAACTCATAAAGGGTTGCTTTTATTTGTTACTGTCAAAAAGGCGTTTTAGATAAAATTGTTTCGCTAGCGCACTAAAAATATAAAGTTATAGATAGAGACTCCAAAAAAGAGCCAAGTTTTTAGCTTAAGCACTTCACTCCGAAAAGATCATCCAAATAGGTAAAGATGAAATCAAGGTTTCATCGAGATATCCTGACTTTAACACCATCGTTATTTAAAACTATTGCCGATGGCTAAAGCACTGCGTCCGCTACACCATTAATGGTGTAGCGGACGAACCAGTATCTTCGCTTATGCGATGGCGTTTTCGAGGATCTCGCGGCTGGTTTCTAGGGTAATGGCTTGGTTCTCGCCCAGTGCTGTCATGCCATGTTTGGTGAGCTGAGCAATGACTGCGTTAATGGCGGTTGCTTTGTCCGTGCCGTGCGCAGTGAATTGGGTTTCTAAGCCGAGTTGGTTGTAGAAGGCTTCAATGGCATCAATGGTGCGTTCTGCCAAATCATCGCTGTCTGCTAGACCAAAGACATTACGACCCATTTGTTCTAGCTTGGCGCGTTTGTATTCGATTTGGTTGCGCAGCAGTGATGGCTGAATAATGGTGAGTGAGCGGGCGTGGTCAACGTTCCACAACGCTGTGAGTTCATGGCCTATCATATGCGTTGCCCAATCGTGCAGTACGCCACTACCAATCAGACCAAACAAGGCTTGGTTGGCACTAAACATCAGGTTTTCACGCCATGCGTCGTTGTCGCGGTCGTCAAATTGCTCACCCAAGGTTTTCAATGTGCGTAGCAGGGTTTCTGCGTAGCCGTCTTGTACCATGGTGCCTGTTGGGCGCGTGATGTACTGCTCGCAGGTGTGAACCCAAGCATCAGCTATGCCGTTCACCAGTTGGCGTTCTGGTAGGGTTTTCATTACGTCAGGGTCAAGCACTGAAAAAACAGGGCGAACGCTTGGGTGCATGAAGGGCAGTTTGTCTTGGGTTTCTGCTTTTGTGATCACCGCTGCGGAATTGGACTCAGAGCCTGTTGCTGGCAGTGTGAGAATCGCGCCAAGTGGGAGCGCACTTTTAATGGCGTATTTACCAGTGAGAATGTCCCAGCCGTCGCCATCATATTTTGCGGCGGCTGCCACGTATTTGGAGCCATCGACAACAGAACCACCACCCACTGCCAAGATGAAATCAATGCCTTCTTGTTTGGCAATGGCAACCGCTTTGTCCAAGGTTTCTTTGGTTGGATTTGGCTCTACGCCTGAGAAATCGAGCCAAGTATGATCTTTCAGTGCTTCACTGACCTGATCGTAAACGCCGTTTTTCTTAATAGACCCGCCACCATAAATCACTAGCACTTTGCTTTGCGCGGGAATTTCGCTGGTAATAGCAGCGATTTGGCCTTGGCCGAAGTGAATGGTTGCTGGATTGGAATAGGTAAATTGCATTGTGAGCCTCATGCTTTTCTTGGCAAGTGCCAGAACGATATCCTGCGCTTATCATAGTCTCTACTGCTAACGCAGTAATAGAAGATTCCTCCCTATTGTTTGCCTATTTATCGGTAAGTAGCTTGTATTGTTTAATAAATACGCAGGCGGAGAGTCGCGCTTGGGTACGGTGAAAAGCCTAGAGATACGGCGTTCAAAAGTAATAGGTGAGTGTGATTTCTCCAAAGCTATCCGGTTCTAAGCCAAAGAAAAAGTCACGAGAAGCCATTGATGATAACTCGTAGAGTGACGCTTCGAGCTCGATGTTGTCGTTGAGACGATGAGTGAGCGATATGTCGATGAGGTTTGAATAACTGTCGAGATCATGAAGCCACGACACGCTTAGGCTGGTGGAGTCGACGTCATTGAAAGAGGTGTGAATCGCCATTAACACGTCGTGTTGATAGAGTGAAAGTAGCCTGTCGCCAAGGCTATTGTCACTGTATTCGGCGATCATTCGAATATCAGCAATTGTGTCAAACACGCTGTAGAAGCTGTATTCCGCTGAGATCACCCACTGCGTTGCGGTGTCAAAACGGCCATAAATTGTGGGTGCATCCGAAACGTTCAGCACTTCCAGTTTTGTAAGTAAGTCCTCGCTCACCCATTGCACGTCAACGCCCACTTGGGTAGCAACGCTATAAACCGGTGAAAACTGCCCTGCCTGTGGAATAAATGCGGGGGAGCGGTTCACACCATGAAAGCCAATGAGTGCAATGTCCATGCTGCTTGCTGTGAGGGCATAGCGCCCTGCAAAACCGGGGTAATACGCGTCTTGATGATCATGCCATTGCGCACTGTTTTCATTGATGTCGAAGCCAGCAGTTAGGCGTTCGCTATTATCGCGAAACCGTCTTTTTGGGGTGTAGGGGAGGTAGTAAAAGGTGGCTAACCCGTCGCCAAGGCTGCTGGTTAAACTTAACAGTGGCTGGCCCAGTTTGACGTCGCCATCGAAGTCCGCGCCTAAGTCGCGCTGGTTGAGAATATCAAGAATTTGCGCCCCTTCAGTTGCTCCCCAAAACACCACATCATACCCCGCGGTGATATCAAAATTGTCCGTGTAGGTGCGTAGTTGGGTTTTGTAGGGGTCAAACTCAATAGTGTCTGCGGCATCGCTTCGTGCTCTGAGCGCAGGTTCGATGATCCAGGTTGTCTCGTAAGGCCCATCGATAACAAAGCGTGGAATCACCGCCATGTCTGTTTGGTTGTTCGGTAAGTTAGGGAGTGATTCCCAGTGATGGCGATAGCTAAAAGAGATCTCTCCGGTTGGCGCTGTTGCCCCCGCGTGAGTGGTGAGTAGCATGGCGCTGATCAACAGGAAAACCTTCCTTGTATTTGGCATCTGGCGTTCCACATCCATGCTCATTCCCTTCTCATTATTGAGCGTTGCCATCATTTTCATCGCGTTCGATTACTTAATATCAACTATTCTTGATATATTGAATACTAAGTGCTTCGCGCTGAAAAGGGAAATCGAGAGGGATTACATATGTCGAGTATCGTGTCGGGGCTCATTAACTTTGGTTACAACCGAACATTTCTAGAACCCGTATGGACAGCGTTTCTCCTGTCCTTGCTTGCCATTGCGGTGTTTGATCCGCAGCAGCTTGCTGTTTCCATCGTGTTTATGGGTAACACCTTCGTTCTTATCATCCCGTTTATTTTGGCATCTTCACTCATCTATGCGTACGTTTCTGCCACGCAGGCTGATAGCTTGATTGCGGGGGCGCTTCAGGGGCGTCAAAGTGTCGTTATTCTTACGGCTGCCATGTTTGGTGCGTTATCACCGTTCTGTTCGTGTGGCGTGATTCCTTTGATTGCCGCCATGTTGGCGATGGGCGTGCCACTTGCGCCTGTGATGGCATTTTGGATTGCTAGCCCAGTGATCGACCCCATGATGTACCTGCTCACAGCAGGTATTGTGAGCTGGGAGTTTGCGACCATGAAAGCACTCGGTGCGATTGTGCTCGGGTTAGCTGCGGGCTGGGCGGTTTACTTTGCGCAGGCGGCGGGGTATTTGCTTAACCCGTTGAAACCTTCGGTGACTGGAGATGCCACAAAGCTTGTCGCGCAAGAGAAACCAGTTTGGCGTTTTTGGCATGAGAAGGCGCGACAAGAGGTGTTCATAGAAAAAACCACCCACATCATGATGCTGTTGATGAAATGGCTGGCGTTGGCTTTCTTGTTAGAGAGCTTGTTGGTTGCTTATGTGCCAACAGAGTGGGTTGCAGGGTCGTTTGGTGGTGATACTCAAGCCCCTATTTTGTGGGCCACTGTGATTGGTGTGCCTGCTTATGTAAATGGCTATGTGGCGGTGCCTTTGGTGGCGGAATTGATTAACAAAGGCATGCAACCCGGCGCGGGCATGGCCTTTTTGATCGCTGGGGGGATTACTTCCATTCCCGCGATGATTGCGGTGGTAGCGGTAGCGCGTATTCAGATCGTGATGTTCTACGTGGGTGTCGCGTTGGTTGGTTCGTTCGCTTGGGGCGTGATTTATCAACTTTGGTCATAAGTAGATAAGTAGATAACGAGATGACAGAAGATTGGATGGCATTTTTGGCCTCGTTTGTGAGCCCTGTCGCCACGACGGTATTCTTTTTCACGACCTCTGCCGTGTTGAGTTTGCTATTTGCCATTGTGTATGTGCTGTTCAGCCGAAGTGGCTATCCGCTGCTTTCGGCCATTTCTGAGTTTCTTATCGAAGTCTCTCGCGGTGTGCCAACAGTCTTGTTTGTGCTTTTGATGGGCAACCTTGGCCTAGCTCCCTATTTTTCAGGGATTGATGTAGAAGGCTTTATTCCTGGCGTGGCTTATGGATTTGGCTTGGCAGCGAGTTTTATTATCGTGGGTTTGGCGTTTTCCAGTTCAGGCCATTTGGCGAGGATCATCGAAGCGGCCATTTCTACGATCAAACAAGATACTATTGATTACATGGAAACTCTGCACCTTGGTGCGTTTGCGAAAGTCAGGCTGATTTTTTTTGAGTGTGCACCAGCACTGATCCCTACGGTGTCTGCGAGGCTAGTTCACCACTTACATAACACGGCATTTATTTCTATGTTTCCGATTGCGGGTATTTTTGCCGCAATGCGAACCGGCGTGATCGAAACAGCCAAGGTGATCCCTTACCTGACGTTTGCGACGTTGCTTTTTGTGCTGTTGGGGACGGCGATACACGTTGCGGGTAATGTGCTCGCCAAGCGATTGTTGACGAGGTGACGCTACAACAGAATGTCAAGATGACTGGACGAAACCTTCTTGGAGTTTGCCAACGAGATCCGTCACCATGTCTTGTTCTTGACCGCAGCAGTGTTCTAGCAAAAAGGTAAGAAGTAACCCAATGGTATCCATGTTCACAAAGTAACGAATGGTTCTTCCTTCGCGCTTCCTGCGCACCAGTTTCGCATTGTACAAAATGGACAGGTTAGTCGACATCGTGTTCTGTCGAATACCGAGTTTGTCTGCAATTTCCCCTGATGACAATCCCTTCTCTCCGGCTTTAATTAAAAGCCTGAATACATCCAGTCTTGTCTCTTGCGCTAACGCGGCGAATGTTTTTGCTGATTCTTCTGAATTCATAGTTTTTATAGATTGTGTCGTTTTAAAGGGTTCATTCAAGCATCTGTTTTTACGCTCTATTTTGATGCCGCGTAGGTCAGTTTTCTAAACACATCGGAGGTGTAGATAACTGAATATTAACACGCCACCAAAGAAAACACACAGTTTCATAACCCATTGATGCCAGTAACCATTCTGAACGTTCTCATAAATGAAATCAAAATATCTGTATATCTTGATATAATGAATATATGAAAATATGGACGTGTGACTCAGTGCTAATTTGATTACGGATTCAGTAGTCGGCAGGAGGTTTAGCTAGATGGAAGGCAGCTTTGATATTGCTCAAAAGATGTTATTTGGTCTTCCGCACGCTCAACCAGGCGGGCTGGTTCTGACGTGGTGTTTGTTTCTTGTCACCCTCTGTTTTTCTGTTCCTTTGTCTTATTTGCTGGTGTGCCTTTGCAGTAAAAAAATGGTGCTGCACTCCACGTCAGGTGCATGTTTTGCACTGGTGAGAGGTATCCCTCCGTTAGTGATCATTTTTACCATTGATTATTTTTTGCCTCTCGACGCGTCGGCGAAAGGGATCATGGCGCTTACCCTCTATTCCATGTCTCATCTTGTTCCGATATTCGCCAAATACATTCACCTCTATCCCGAGAGTTTAGAGCGTGTCGAAAGCGTGCTTAAGATTGGGATCATCGCAAGATATGCGCGATTACGAGCGCATTGGGTGTTCAAAAAGAGTTTTCTGGCGATGCACACCCACTTTGTCTCGCTGTTTAAGGACACCAGCATCGTCATTCTTATTGGGTTACTCGAACTCAGTGCGCTCACCAATCTGTTGGCAAGCCGCGCATACCAACTATCTGATTGGCTGACGATCTTCGCGATTTGCTCCGCGCTTTATTTTTTCAATGTGCAGCTCCTGAATTTTGTTGGAGATAGGCTGCGCCACTCCGTTTTTCGGTCTCACGACCGAGCAACGTCACGCATCAACAACGTAACGCATTAACGAAGGAGAGTTTATGTTCCGTATGGCTTTGGGATTCATCTTTGCAGTGTTAATAGGTGCCTTTACCTCTGCTCAGGCACAAGAAAATACCTCTGTTATCGATCGTGTTAAGGATCGTGGAGAGCTCGTCGTGGGTATCCGTCAGGACAACCCACCGCATTCGTTTATCAATGAACAAGGTGATTGGGTTGGCTTCGATGTGGATATAGCCAACGCTGTTGCTGAGAAACTGGGCGTGAAAATGAAGCGCGTCCCTGTTGATGAAATTACCCGAATTACCTATTTGCAAAACGGCAAGATTGATATGGCTGCTGCGTCCATGAGTCACACGTGGAAGCGTGATGATGCGGTGGATTTTTCGCAAACCTACTTTTGGTCAGCCCAGACATTTCTGGTGCGAAAAGACGGTGCGAAAAACCTAAAAGATCTCGTGGGGAAAAAAGTCGGTATGAATCGAGGCAGTCACTCCATTGGCAATTGGAAAAAGTGGCTTGAGAAGAACGGCTATGAAGTCAATGAAGAGGACATCATTGAGTTTGGTAACAAACAGATTGCCATGAATGCTGTGCTTTCCGGGAAGATCGCAGGTTGGGCGGAAGATGCCGAAGTGCTGGCGAATTATGCGAAACCAAACCCTGAGCTTATCGTTTTAAGTGGGGAAGCCATTGGCATGAAACAAGATGGTCTCGGTGTTATTGAGAACGACAGCAAAATGCGTGATGCCATCAACCATGCTCTTCAGCAGATCGAATCCAGTGGTGAATATCTCCCTATTTATAACCGTTGGTTCGGACCAGATAGTGACACCCCTGTGCCCCTCGATAACCGCATCGAAGTATGGCCGGGCGGCTAAGGCGAAAGGAGGAGTAAGTATGTTGATTGATCGCAGCTTGTGTATCCCTGATCCGTCGCAACCCGCTTTGTGTCTGACCGATGCCAAGGTGGAGATCTCGCCGCCAACCGGAACGCATTTTTGGGGGCAATGGTTTGCTCGCGATACGGAAAAAGAAAATGTGTCCGTGCTAAATGGCGTCAACCTCACTGTACCTGCGGGTGCGTGGTACATGCTGGTCGGCCCTAGTGGTTGCGGAAAATCCACCTTACTGAGCGTGTTGAACAACCTGACGCCGCTCTCGAGTGGGCAGGCGTTGAAATTTGGCGTTCCTGTGGATTGCTGGGGGCGTAAATGGGAGTGCTGCCCGGGCACGCGAACGGGAACCGTGTTTCAGACGCCTGCTTTGTTCGATCAACTCACGGCGCTTGAAAATGTCTGTATGGGCTTTGAGTGCCGTGAGAAATGCACGACGCAGGAAAAACACGACAAAGCGTTGCTGGTGATGGAGGCGCTCGACGTAGCCCGTTTTGCCCTCCGGTTCCCGAGTGAGTTATCGGGCGGTCAACAACAGCGCATATCTATCGCGCGCGCTTTGGTGGGCGATCCTGATCTTCTGTTGATGGACGAACCATTGTCGGCGCTCGATGAAGCCAATGCCCGCATTGTGAATCGCTTGCTATTGGAGCGACAGCAAGCGGGAACCACGATTCTGATGGCATCTCACCGTTTGGGTGAATGCTTGGAAGCCTGCTCCGCCAAAGTCGAAATGGACGCTGGCGTGGTGACCTCTGTGGATGTGTGTAATTTCTTGCCAAAAGACTCGCCAAGCTCCGCACCAAGAGACTTGCCGCAAGACCTGCCTCAAACCGTAGAGATGTCGAAATCTGACGCTCTTAAACCAACAAGGAATGCAAGTGTATGGAACTAAAGTCGCAAGATGTCAGGCTGTTCGATGTGCAACTGACTTATCAAACGGATTACCTGTTTAAAAACGTCGCCAGTGAGCATGGCAATCAGGCGGGCGAACCTTATATGAGTGACGAGCCGGATCCTGTTGGCAATAACAGCGGACCGTCTACGCCAGCCTTGCTGGGAAGTGCGGTTGGGCACTGTCTATCGGCGTCGTTGCTCGAACATATGCGCTTTCATGGCGCAAACACTGAGGAAGGCTGCATCGTGACGGATGCGCAAATCACAGTGCATAAAGGCGATGAGGGATACCCCCGCATCCGTGAAATCAATGTGACGATAAGGGCGAATGACGGCGGAAAACTCAGCAGTCAAAATCGCGCTTCCATAGAGCGGAATTTCAAAAAGCACTGCACTGTCTCTGCTTCTTTGTCTCCGGCTTTCCCTATCAACGTCACTGTTGAATGGACATGAAGGAGAGATTAAGTGTCAAACATTCTTACTGAAACCCAACGCGTTCAGAGCCAAGCGTATAAAGATCTTCTGGCTTATGTGGTCACCAATACGATCTCTGGCGAGATCATGGCGGTGAACAATTACACCACTATGGTGCCCTTGATTGATGACGTGGATGAAAAAATCCATGTGGTTAAGCAAGCGAGAGATGAGGGTGGCCATGTTAATGCGCTTTCAAAACTCGCGGCGCATGTCGATTTCCCAACCATGAAGGGCATGGTTGAGCCTCAGTGGAAAGAGATTGGCCGTTTTGTGAAAGAGCGTGCCAGAGAAGGGGATTTGACTGCCTGTATCATCGCGCAGGACATCATGGTTGAAACCTTCGCTACCGTGGCTTACACCGCCCTGCAACGCAACACGGACAAACATACGCGTAGTCTTGCTGCCAGTATCTACCTTGAAGAAGTGGCTCACTTGCAGCACGGTGTCGACCAAATTCATCGCATGCTCGATAACGATGCGGAAGACGTTCACCGTGCGTTTGAGATGGCACACAAAGCAGTGATGCCAGCCATGATGAGCATGGTGAATTACAACTGCTTTAGCCTCTGTGACCAGCTAAAAATCAAGTGTTCTACGGTGTCGCTGGGTGTGATCGAGCAAGATTTGGATCAACTGCGTATCGACGCTATTGATACTTATATGGAGAAAATCGATCGCATTGGATTAGATCCGAATCGTGTTGCCCCATTGTTTTCATCGCTCGTGGACGATGACCCTTCTAAATGGCAACCGAAAAACAAAGACGATATCTCAGGGATCAGTTGCTGCCATTGATGGCGAAACTCGGGCGAAGCTTATGCTTCGCCCAACTCAAACTTGGCCCAATATTGATTTGCAAGACATTAACAAGGATGAATGTGCATGCGTATTCTAGTTCTCGGTGCAAATGGTTACGTGGGGCGCTTGGTGTCAGCGGCCATTTTAATGGAAGCGAATCACCAAATTGTTCTGGCTTCGCGAAGCCCAGACTCCTTTGAGTCGTTGAAAAAGGACATTGTGCATCTCGCAAAGGATACGTTAGCAGCATCTGAGGAAGCGCTAACACTGAGTGACAGTGAGCTGGAAGCCCTGTTCGATACCGTGTGTTTCAACGACACATTGTTTGATGCACCTGAGGTTGTCGGTGTGGACATGGTGATTAACTGCATTGGCTCGGTGGAATACTTCAACGAAGAAAATCTTCAAGCGGTTAATGTAGAACTCACGGGCTGGATATTGGCGCAATCGAAAGCCAAAGGGATTGAGAAACACATCTACATTTCCACCGCCTTTGCCCCAGCCGTCAGCGACGGCCAAATTGAAGAGCGAGTTTATGGGGATGAAGGGGACGACCCAACGCTTTATACCAAAACCAAACGCAATGCTGAGCGTCAGGTAGCGGAATCTGGCCTCAACTACCTGATCATTCGCCCTTCCGTTGTGATTGGTGATAGCCGCACCGGACACTACGCGGGAAAGCGCTACGGTATCTACCAACTGTGGGATGGCGCCAAGCGGTTACTTCCGGAAAAAATCGATGTGATGCGGCTTGCTTGCCCCGATGGGCAGATGAATTTCCTGCATCAAGATGCGCTCATTGAAGTGATGCGCTTTGTGCTCCGCCATCCAATCGATAACAACATCATCAATCTGGTATCAGATTCCACGTTAGCGCCCACCATGGAAGATTTGTGGTCGTTGCTATTTCAAGAAATTGGTCAGCCTGAACAGCTTGAATGGGCAGCGAGTAATGACACCCTCGATTACCGCGGTTTGTCGCCGAGAGTGCGTGCGTTTAATGCGTTTTGTCGCACTAACTTGGAAATTGCGAGCAGAAAATGGACTTTTGATCGCTCCACCATCAATGCAATGAAGGCTCAAGGATTGCCATTTGCCGAGGCGCTACTGCCTAGTATCGGTGTGTGTCAGGCGCATTACATGTGGTTGTACAACGAAAACAAAGGACGAGTGTTTAATGAATAATGTGACCACCAAAGTATCGAGTTTTGAGCAGTTTCTCATTCGGTTGGTTTCATCCGTACTTGCCCGTCCCAAGCTCACGCTGATCATTGTGTTGGGCGCGATATTCGCGCTTGCTGGGGGATTGGCAACGTTGGAAGTGAATAACTCGGCACGTGTGTTTCTTGCTGTGGGTTCTCCAGAAAAAGTGGCTTTGGATGAACTAGAAGCTAACTATTCCAAAGACGAAAACGTTATGTTTGTGGTGGTTCCCCCAGAGGGAGAATCCGCCACTAGCCCCAAAACGTTGTCGCTCGTGCGTGCTTTGACCGATGAGTTGTGGCAATCCCCTTACGCGAGAAAAGTGACCTCCTTGGTGAACTTCATTGACCCTGTTGCCGATGCAGATGGCGGCGGAATGATTGTTGACGATTTGGTCATGACTGGGGAAGAAGGGAGCGCTGAAACGCAGGAGACCTTGTCTCGATTTTTTGAGGAACGGCCTGACGTTATCGGTAACTTGGTAGCGAAAGAGGGCAATGCCACCACAGTATTTTTAACGGTTGCCATGTCCAGCCAAGACTTGTTGGCCGTAAAAAAAGTGGCGCTGCATGCGCGTGAACTTCAACAAGCGTATCTTGAAAAATACCCGGATTATCAAATCTATCTGACAGGCTTAGTGATGTTGGATTATGCGCTCAACGAAGCCAGCGACAATGATTCGGGGTCACTGGTTCCCATCATGATTGTGTTGGTTTTAGTGCTGATCGGCGCATTATTTCGCGCGTTCGTGCCGCCTTTGATTGCGTTGATGGTGATCCTTCTCAGCATTCTTGCTTCCGTCGGCGCGGTGGCGTGGGCGGGTATTCAGCTCAATACTGCATCTGGGGCAGCACCGTTGATCATCCTTGTGTTGGCGGTCGCCAATGTGGTGCACATTCTGACGAAGACGTATCAGTTACGCCATACGATGCCAAACTCAAACCCCCAGACCATTATTCTTGCTGCGATGGCATACAACGTTGTGCCTCTGTCGCTCACCAATCTCACGACGTTTGTGGGCTTTATCAGCCTTAACTTTTCTGATGTTGTGCCGTTTGGCGAACTAGGCACTATCGCAGCGTTGGGGGTGCTAACCAGCCTGGTGGTTAACCTCACCATTACACCTGTGGTGCTGCAAGCGTGGTTATCTCGTCGTAAAAAGCCATTACCTCGTTTGCCTAATGTGCATTTTGGACGGCTGGCTGAACGCGTTTGTGTGAATGCGCGTTGGATCTTGTTTGTATTTGGGTCGCTTGGAGTCACTGCTTTGCTAGGTTTGCAGCTGATCACCTTCAATGACAATTTTGTTGAATACTTTGATGATCGCAATGCGTTCCGTGGTCAGACAGATAGCGTGCAGGAACATTGGGGCGGCATGGGGTTGATTGAATACTCCTTTGACGCGCCAACCGGTAAGACCGTCGCGGATTTGGCTTATTTGGAACAAGTAGACGCCTTCGCGCAGTGGCTTCGTCAGCAGCCCCATGTGAATGCTGTTATCGCGCTGCCTGACCATTTAGCACGATTGAATCAAGCCTTTAATAACCTTGATGCGCCAACGCTTGCCGACGACCCGTATCTCTCGTCGCAGCTTTTAACTACCTATGAAATATCTGCGCCATACGGGCACAGCCTCACTGACCGCGTCACGCCAGATTATGTCTCGTCTCGATTGTCAGTGATGACAGATAACTTGTCTTCAGCGGAAACTATTGAGATAGAAAAGGCGGCAGAGGATTGGATGCAACAGAACGCGCCACTACTTGCCGGAACGTCGGGCACGGGACTGTCGCTGGCTTTTGCATATGTGTCTGAACGAAACAGCATGTCCATGCTATTGGGTAATTTAACCACCATCGTTACCATCTCGTTCTTGCTGTTACTGGCTTGGCGTTCATGGACGATGGGGATATTCAGCCTGATCCCTAATTTGCTTCCTATCATGATCGTGTTGGGAATTTGGGGCTATTTTGTCGGCGAGATCAACTTGGCGGTCTCTGTGGTGGGGGCCATGGTCATGGGGATCGTGGTTGATGACACTGTGTATATTTTGACGAAATATCAGGAGTCGCGAAAACAGGGGGCTTCGGTGGAGCAAGCGGTGGTCGATGTGTACTCGGGCGTGGGGCTTGCGCTGATCACCACAACCGTGGTGATTGCTTTGGGTTTCGCGGTCATGGCGACATCGAGTTTCGCCATTAACGCCAACCTTGGTTTGTTAGCGCTTGGCGTGGTGATTGTGGCATTGCTTTACGATTTTCTGTTTATCCCCGCGCTGCTGATTACGGTGAATCATGCATTTCAACGACACACGGCTCAGGAGGTTTAGCATGGAAAAGACAATTCCTTTTGTACTGTCAGCGCTTTTGTTTTCGTCGCCATTGCTGTTTACGTCTTCATTGATGGCGGCAGACAATAACGCGGAAAAAGGGCGTGAAATCGCTGAGAAAATGGATCAATCCTATTCTGGTTATGGCACTTCTAGTGCCGATGGAGAAATGGTGCTCTATTTGGGTAATCGCGAAGTGAAGCGCTCGTTTCGTAGCCTGACGTTGGAAGACTTAGATAACTCTCCCTCGGAATACAATGTGCTGGTGTTTGAATCCCCCGGTGACATGAGAGGCATTGCGCTGCTCACCCATGCGAGAACCGAGCCCGTTGACGATAACCAATGGTTGTATCTGCCCGCAGCGTCCCGTACTAAGCGTATTTCTAGCTCCAATGTTTCGGGGAAATTCGTGTCATCTGAGTTTTCTTATGAAGATCTCGCGAAACAGGAAGTGGATGAATACACCTACCAATGGCTCGCGACAGAGCCTTGTCCAAACAGTGGTTTGACGTGTGAGGTGATAGAAACCTATCCCAAAAACAAGAACTCGGGCTACACCAAACGCGTGATTTGGGTAGACACGGAAGAGAATCGGGCTCAGAAGGTTGTTTTCTACAATCGTCATGGTGTTCATGAAAAAACACTGCTGCTGTCAGATTATACTTTGCCGGATAACGGGCGTTGGCGTCCACTGACGCTGGATATGGAAAATGCGCTAAACGGCAGAAGAACGGTAATGACGTGGTCGAATTATCAGTTTGGTGAAACGCTCAAAAAGAACGACTTTAAAAGCCAGCGATTACAGGCCCTGTCTCGCTAGCACTGGTGATTCGATGGTTAGCAACAAGCAATAACCGACCTTTGTTGCAGCAGTGCGTATCGACCAGAAAAATGGTGTTTTAATGGCCCATGTATTGGTCGATAAGTGCTTCGAGCTTGCTTTCTAGTGCGGTCTCAAAGTCGTCCAAACTATGATCCAAGCTCGAAAGGTATTTTGCGGCTTGGTCTTGGGTCATTTTCTTTCCGAGTACGTTGAACTGCATCTCAGGAAGACTTTTGTCATTTCGGGGTACAACATCAAGTGCGATGTGGTCGGTATTCAGTGCCTGCATCTCTTGCGTAATGTACTGACAGAAATCATCAATTTTGTCTGCGCCTTGTGGCCCCAAGCAGCCGGGTTCAAGGCGACAAATTACGCTTAATTTCATGTTGTCAGGTACTGAAGACGTGTTTCCCATACAAAAGGCTCCAAAGTGATTGTGTGCATACGGTTTAAAAAAGCATAAACCACAATCGGAAGCCATGCTGGTTTTGTCCATCGTTCACGTGCTTCAAGCACAGCGCCTTCGCGAGTAAGCAGAGCAAGATACGTGAATAGCGCGATGCAAGATCGGGGAGCGACCAGATCTTGGTAGGCACAACTATCAATTGGGAAGAAATGTGATTTCTGTTACACTTCTCGCCTCTCCAGTAAGTCGTGTTGATTACACTGGATTACCTAACACTAGGATTCGTTTTGACCAATAATGATATTTTGCGTCGTATTCGCTACGCGTTTGATTTTAAAGATAAAGCAGTCGTTGAAATTTTTGCTCTTGCTGACGTTACCGTGACGCAAGACCAAGTGGTTGCTTGGTTGAAGAAAGATGAAGACGCCGCGTTCGTTAAAATGAACGCTGTTGAACTGTCTTCGTTCTTGAACGGCCTGATCAACCTAAAACGCGGCAAGCGCGAAGGCGAACAACCTAAACCAGAAGCACGTTTGAGCAACAACATGGTGTTCCAAAAGCTTCGTATTGCGTTGAATCTTAAAGCCGAAGATATTTTAGACATCTTGGCGCTGGTGAACTTCAACATTAGCAAGCATGAACTGAGTGCGTTTTTCCGCAAGCCGGACAACAAGCATTACCGTGAATGTAAAGACCAGATTCTACGTAATTTCTTGACGGGTGTTCAGCGTCAACTGCGCCCAGACGATGTGACCGAATACGCTGAGTAATCGTGTGACCTTGTCATGAGAATCGCTGAGTAATCCGTTGGTATAACGTGGTGTTCAGCCAAAACAAAGCCCGACTCGTTCGGGCTTTGTTGTATCTGGGAGAGACTAAAGTGTTAGCGACAAATACGGGAGGTGCGGTTAACGGTTCTTCGATGCAAACTGTTTGATGCTGCGTTTGCTGTTGCTGCGGCGATTGGCCTTTTTGTCTCGCGGAGCGCGTTTACGTTCGCCCGTCGCGCTGGCTTCTGCGGGTTTGTCGGTCACAGGAAAACCATCCAATTCATTCAAGGCAAGCTCGCGGCCTGTGAGCTGACGAATTGCTGCTAGCGCGTCTTGTTCGCCGTGACATACCAATGACAAAGCAAGACCATTTTCACCTGCACGAGCGGTACGGCCTACGCGGTGTACGTAAACAGGGGCATTAGGCGGCAGATCAGCGTTGATCACCACAGGTAAGGCATCAATGTGAATACCGCGTGAAAGCAAATCGGTGGAGACCAGTACGGTGATATTTCCGGCTTTAAAGTCAGCCAACGTTTGTTCACGTGCGGCTTGGTCTTTGTCACCGTGCAGCGCTGCAACGGACACGCCCGCTTTGGCAACTTTTTTTGCTAAGGCATCAGCCGCATTACGCTCACCCACAAACACCAGCACTTGCTTCCAGTCATGCTGCTTGATTAATGCAATTAGCGCCTGCGCTTTGCTGCCCTTGTTAACCAAATACACGCGCTCTTCAATCTCATCGACCACGCTGTTCTTTTCGTCTGCTTCGATACGAACAGGCTTAAATAGCAATGCCAACGCCGCAGATTCAAGGGCAACGGGAAGGGTGGCGGAAAACAGCAGGGTTTGTCGCTTGGGAGGCATGGCGGCGATGATGCGCTGCACATCTGGCCAGAATCCCATTTCTAATAGGCGATCTGCTTCATCTAGCACCAAATGTTTTACCCCAGAGAGTGTCACAAGGTTTTGATTGATGAAGTCCAGCAAGCGGCCGGGTGTGGCAACGATGACTTGAGGCTGCAAGGCAAGTGCGGCGATTTGCTGTTCTGGCTCAACACCACCACAAAGGGTAAGCACTTTGATACCTAGTGATGTGCCGACATCTTGAAGAGATTGCGCGACTTGCATTGCCAGCTCTCGCGTGGGTACAAGTACTACATTTTGAATGTTGGTGTTCTCGATGTCAGTGCGCTGGAGCAGTGGTAGGCCAAAAGCCAGTGTCTTACCGCTGCCCGTTTGGGCCATGGCAAGCATATCGCTTCCTGCAAGCGCTACGGGAATGGCCTCTCGCTGTATTCGCGTTGGTGTAGATAAGTGGCTTGGCATTGCACTAAGCAAAGCAGGGGTCAGGTTCAGCGCAGAAAAGGTCATGGGCATTCACGTTTAGAAGTCAAAGTTTCAAGGCGCGGAGTCTACCAGTGTGTCGCGTGAAGTTGTACAGAAAAGCGGAGTGTGACCAAGGAAAATAGTCGCAAAAGGGTTATCTATCAGCGTTGCAATATTGAGGCTTTTTTGTGCAGATGGTTGTTTATTCGATAGCTTCTGATCTGTGATCTAGGTTGCATGGATGCAAACATAAATTGTTCAAAAAAATAGCCCTTGAAAATCGGAGGGAAAGGAGAGATTATCCGCGCCCTCCGTGTTTCTTACTCAGTGCTATTGTACTATGAACTTTACTCAGTTTGATTCGTTACCCCCTCCTCAGATTGCTGAAAGAGCGGCGGAAATTGGTGTTGCTAAGGCAACGAAAGATCCGGCGAAATCTTTTCTTCTGGCTATTTCTGCCGGTATTCATATCGGTATTGCATTTATCTTTTATACCACGGTTACCACGGGTGCGGGTGACATGCCTTGGGGCATGACACGCTTTGTCGGTGGGTTGGCGTTTAGCCTTGGCCTTATCCTAGTGATCATTACCGGTGGCGAGCTTTTCACAAGTTCGGTTCTCACTTTGGTGGCGCGAGCCAGTGGTAAGATTACCTGGAAAGCCTTATTTAAAAACTGGGCTGTGGTTTACGCAGGCAACCTCGTGGGGGCTGTTTTGCTGGTGGTTTGTATGCTCATTGCCAAACAGTACATGTTTGATGACGGGCAAGTTGGCATTAATGCCATGAAGATTGCAGAGCACAAGCTGCATCATGGTTTCTTGCAAGCTGTCGCGCTCGGCATTATGTGTAATGTGCTGGTGTGTATTGCGGTTTGGATGACCTATAGCGGTCGCACGCTAACGGACAAAATCGTGGTGATGATTTTACCTGTCGCCATGTTTGTTTCGGCGGGTTTCGAGCACTGCATTGCGAACATGTTCCAAGTGCCAATGGCGATCGGTATTAAGTATTTTGCACCAGAATCCTTTTGGCAGATGACAGGCACGAATATCGCTGATTTCGCTGACTTGAACATGATGACGTTTGTGGTTAACAACCTGATCCCTGTGACATTGGGTAACATTATCGGCGGCGGTTTGTTCGTGGGTATGTGGTATTGGATGATTTACCTGCGCGATTAATGGCGACGGATTGATAGTCAAATTTCTACCGTGCGCTAAATGGCGTGAACGGGGTAGGCCAATGGCAATTGCCATTGGCCTTTTTTGTTGCTCGAAGGTCGAGGTCGAAGCGACAAAAGTGAAGAGATAGGGCGCTTTAGTTGCTTGAGCCGCTATCGTCTTTTTGCATTTGACACTCAGGGGCTTCTGAACCTTCTGGGCAGTCAGTCTTGGTTTCGCTGGCTAAAGCCATACCTGAAAATAAAACCGCAAACGCTAACATCATTGTTTTCAACATATTCATAGTTCGTTCTCCTTTTCCTGTGGAGTCTTGGGTTAAGTGTTTTGCTGCAGCCAGTACACTTTGGTTCAATAGGAAGGGGAGAATGTTAGCGTTCGGTAATGGTTGTGTTAGGCGAAAATGGAGTCCAACTAAATAGACATACGTTGATAAACTGTCCGAAAGGGGGCGTGGTGTTGACGACAAAAACTGGAAGCGGTGTTTAACATTTCTACTTGTAGCGTGAGGGGGGAGGGCATGATGAAGGTTGGCTTCTGCGTTGCAAAATGTTGTTCAGGAAAGGGTTACGGGGATGACTATTGATAAGACCGTAAGTGAAAGGAAAACGAATGTTGATTCAGTGTTCGAGGCAACATGAGATATCCACTCGACTTTGCTCTTTAAGCCATGCTGAGTGAATATCACACTGGATAGATGGGTGATTCAATTGAGCGCCATTCAGCTCTCCATGCTCAGCTCTCAATGCTCAGGTCTCGATAGATACGTCTTTGATGGGGGAGCTACAGCAACTCAGAATGTAGCCTTCTTCTATTTCTTCTTCACTGATCCCGCCGTTATGCTCCATGTTCACTTCACCAGACAGCAAGCGAACCTTACAGGATCCACAGATACCCATGCCGCACGCTTTGGGCACGTGAATTCCCAATTTGGCACTGGCAGCATGAATGGTTTCGCTCTCATTGACAGTGACCGACATACCTTCGTCAATGAATTCGACGGCAAACCCAGTGCTAGGTTGCTCATCGGCAATCAATGCTTGTTCAGCGGACTCTTCTGCATCTTCAATCGCATCTGGTGGTGTTTCGCCGAAGCTCTCTTCATGGTAGCGACTCATGTCGTAACCAAGGTCGATCAGCATTGTGCGTACCGCTCGCATGTAAGGCTCAGGGCCACAGCAATACACTTCGCGTTGCAGCACGTCAGGGGCAATCAGTAGCAGCAGAGCTTGGGTGAGAAAGCCGCGGTAGCCATGCCAGCTCTCTCCAATGTCATAGCGTTCGCAAATGATGCTGAGTTCGAAGTTATCAATGCGTGACGCTATCAATTCGAGTTCTTTAAGGAAGATAATGTCTTTGGGGGTTTGGGCGCTGTGAACAAACTTCATGTTAACCGCGCCGTTGGTGTCATACCACCAACGCGCCATCGACATCACGGGGGTTATCCCTACGCCCCCGGAAAGGAACAAGGCCTTGTCGGTGGGGAAATCAATACAGTTGAAGTTCCCAATAGGGCCATGTACCGCCAGTTCGTCGTCGACGCGTAAGTTGTCGTGTAGCCAATTAGAGACTTGCCCGTTTTTGACCCGTTTTACGGTAATCGAGAAGCTATAGGGAACAGAGGGTGACGAAGACATGGTGTAACTGCGCATGACTTGCTCGTCATCGATGAGCAACTCTAAGGTGACAAATTGTCCTGGCTTAAAGAAGAGCAGCATGGGTGTTTGGCTGACAAAGCAGAAGGTTTTAACGTCATGAGTTTCTTGAATGATTTTGACACAGCGCACCAAATGACGCCCGTTAGACCACGTTTGGGTGCTTACTGGGTTGAGGCTATTCTCTACGTTTGTGTCCATTTCACTCATTGCCATCGTCCCCAAGTTGCGCGTGCTATTCGCGAGTCATCATCCATCTGTTGTCGCTGCTCAATCTATGATCGAAGCATGTCATTGAACACGTGATAGAAATGTGACGATCACGCGTTCAACATGCGAGTCAGCTACAACAGATTTTGGGTTGATTTTCGCCATGCGAATTACGCAAACACGACATCGACATGCCTTAAATGACCACGGCTATCCCAAGTTTTCTTTTAGGCGCTCACAGTACCAATTGACGAAATTTATCACGCCAAACTCAAAGGTCTTCGAATAAGGGCCGGGACGATAAGCCACTGAGTTAACACCGCGTTGGTTATTTTCCGCTAAGGATCGGTCTTGCGCATTGGTGGCGGTCCAAACCGCACTGAGGTTTTCTGGATCGTAATCGACGCCTTCGACGGCATCTTTGTGTACCAGCCAACGAGTGACGACGCGGGTCTCTTGTGGGCTAACAGGAATGATTTGAAATGCAATCAGGTTGTCGCTCATGCCGTGATTCCATGAGTTGGGCAGGTGCAGTATACGCAGTGCACCAAGATCAGGAATGGGGACTCTGCCGAGTAACTTTTTACTCGCGACTTGCCCGTCCAATGTCATGGAGTGAGTGCCTGCTTTCAATGGTGTCCTTACAATTCGGCTGCGGTTGTTATAAGTGCCGGTAAATAGGTAAGGGATGTCGATACCATCCCAAAGCGCTTGTTTTTCTGCGACTAACGCTTTGAATTCTGGTGTTGAACGTGGATCGTTGTTGTCATCCCACTCAAGTAACGATGCTAACAACTCAGGGTGTGATCCTTCGCAGTGGTAACACTCTCGGTTATTTTCGACTACCAATTTCCAATTGGCTTTTTCGATGATCTCGCTTTGAACCGCTATCTTGGTGTTGTCCATGTCGAAAGGTTCTAGGTAGTGATTTAAATCATCGAGAAACTCTTGAATCGGCGGTGGGTTATCTGACAAGCACACGAAGATGTAGCCACCCGCTGATTTGCATTGCACTGGGTGAAGATTGAATTGTGTTCTATCGAAATCATCACCCATGTCAGATGCGTACACGAGCGAACCATCCAAATCGTATGCCCACTGGTGGTATGGACAAACCAATTTGGGTGATTTTCCTTTGCTCGCCAAGCATATCTTTGAGCCGCGATGGCGGCAGACATTATGGAAGGCACTAATTTCATTCTTGTTGTCGCGAACGATCAAGATAGGGTTGCTACCGATCTCTAGGGTGAAAAAACTGCCTTTTTTAGGGAGTTCACACGTCATCCCAGCGAATATCCACTCTTTACCAAAGATCTCTTCCATGTCGATGCGAAACAGCTCTGGGTTGTTATAAAAGGGCTGTTCTAGCGTGTAGTCAGGAATACGTCGCTCGAGCATGGTTTTCACCATTTCTCTATCAATCGGTGCAGCATCGAGATTCTTTACGGGAAGTTGACTCATGGCCCTTTCCTTACTTCAACAGTCACAAAACGTTTTTCGGCTTCTTGCCATCGCTTTCAAACCCCAAATCCTACAGGTCTCATTGGGAACAAAATCAGCGCGGGGCTAGCGGCGCATATACGTCGAATAATGGCGCGTTTGAAATAAGGGTATTTATGTAATTACGACGTTTTACGCGCCATTTTACGACGGTAATGCTGGTTGCTCTGAAAGATGCGGTTAGGTAGCAACGCATGCCTCAAGGTGCTGAGGTCGAGAGTCATCAGATAAATGAATCTGCGTGTTGCATTGTTTATTAATGAAAGTGGTTTCATTTTTTTGCGCTATAAATATTTCAGTCATTAGTGTCGCATTTATAAAAATATCGTATTTAAGTTATATTTTTAACATGTCTGACCTCTTTAAAATTAATGAATGGGATCACGATCAACATTGTTGGCTTATTGCGTCGACTAGGCTATTTCAAACCCGTTTTCGAATCGCGTATTTAAAAAGGCGAATTTGGAATTCTAAAATAAAAGGACGGTTTTAAATGAAGAAGTTTATCGCAATGTTATCGCTCGCGGCTGCCTCTCTTTCTATGCCTACGTTTGCCGCTATTGGTCAATACCCCGTTGTGTTGGTTCATGGCTTAAACCCTTCTCAACTGCAGTCTAGACCTGATGCGACAGAGGTTAGGGCTGATGGCGAGGAGTATTGGCAGGAGTATTGGCTTGCTCATGCAGACGTGCGCATAGATTGGCCTTCTCATGAGCGTATTGCTGGGGAAATAGCCAGTGATTATGTTTGGCCGAAATTAAAACAACTAGCACAAAGTAATACCTGTATTAATGGTTGTGTTTTTGTCACGCATTCAACAGGAGACTTGGTTGCTCGTTATATTTTAGATAATCAAGAAAACTGGCTTTTAAACGCTGGCTTAACACCTATTAATATTATTTCTACGTTTGATTTTGCTGGTGCTGGTGGTGGTTCTGAACTTGCAGACATGGCGGTAAATATTGCAGAAGGTGGCGGTGTTTTAAACGCATCATTAAGATTGGCTATCTCGCTTTGGTTGGGTGATATTCCCAATAGCAACAATGTTGGTGTGCTAAACGATCTAAAAGTGGCGAATGCTCGCCAGATCGCTCCGTTTCCGGATGGCAGAGTGCCGCGAGTACGCTTTGTTGGGGATGATTCTGAATACTTTGGGTTAACTTCACCGTTCTTACCGGGACACGATGATGGCGTCGTGTCTTCACATTCTTCTTGTGGTGCGAGTCGCTCTGGTAGCTTTGGTAGTTGTTCCACCTCTGTCGCGTTTGATGGAAAAGTGACTTATCAGTCAAATGGTGTATCCAGTTTTATGCCGCGTCATTACCCGATGATGATGGGAAGCGGGTATGGTCATGGTGAACTGATTGGCGATAGTCATGAAGGGAAAGTGACGACAGCGCGAAGCAGCCTGAACTTAGCGAATGGTCAGACGATTTCCGTGGGTACCTACGATCAATGGTCGTGGTGGACATGGTCGACTTATCGCTATGTGAATAACTCGGATGATCTCACCATGTCCGAATTAGTGACTGATCTACTCTAACGTTAAGCCCAAGTACCGCAGGGGTGCTTGGGCAGAGTAACCATGCCACTGGCGAGTCGCATGGCTTTTAGTTGTCAGGCTTCTAGTCGCCTAAGTGCGGAACACTCGTTAAGTCAAAGGAATTCCAAATGAAGTCAAGTAAGGTGCTCATGGCGGTGCTAAGTGTCGGAGTTGTTGGTTTGGCTGTGTGGCTCATGTTCGTCGATCAACCCTCGCCTAATGCGGCGGTTGTGCATGAAAAAACCATAGAAGAAAAAACTGTGACATCTGCTTCGACGCCTGTCTTACCGACTAATCCAAACCGCGACACGCCTTCTTTGGCTAAGCAAGCGCCTAAGGGGGAAGACGTGGTGGTATCAGAAGAAATGGCGGTGCAGTTTTCTCGTATTGCACAAACTTTTGAGAGTGAATTGGATTTCCCTCCGTATTCGCAGCCAATCTTGGATTCTGCGAGCCCCTATCTTTCGCCTAATCACTTTTCTGTCGTGGAAATGCCTGTGTTGGATGGCACTGATTCAGCCGCATTGGTGATGGACAAATACCGTTATTTTTTCCCTGAGCCACTTTCTTTTAAGGTAAAGAGTGGGTTGGCTGTCGAGAGCATGTCATTCTCGCTTATTGACACGGAAACACGCTCGGTTGTTGCGACAGGAACCAGTGAGAATCAACGTGGAGAACTGTTTGCGAAGGAGAGTTGGCCAGCCAATGTTCGCCTCCGAGTTGTGGTTGAATTTGAGAGTGGAACCGATGTTTTGACTGCGGATATCAATTATCAAAACCCAGTGGCTTATGTGTTGTCACTGCAACCTTCCTATGTGGCTGGCGCAGATTGGGTGCTCCCATTGGATGTTGATGCCAAGCAGGAGGGGTTATATCGACTTCGAGCAAACCTATATCAAAGTGATGGAATTCCGGTGGCGGTGCTTGTCAGCAAGCAGCGGCTCACGCTTGGGGAAAATGTGATGGATTTGAAAGCTCATCAGTCAGTTTTTGGCGGAATGAAGGGAGAATACCAACTCCGAGATCTTCAACTGGAGCGCATGTCCGGATTTCCCGGAGAGGATACCCGTTACGGTGTATCGGTTCTTTCTGTGATTGAATTGGGAGAATTTGATGCGGGGGACTTGTCGGGTGACGCCTATGAACCGTCAGAGCAAGAGCAGCAGCAACTACTCTTCTTAAAAAGTCTCGCGGGAGAGGTGTGACACTGTATAAATATATTTACAGTCGTGTGCGTTAATCTTTCCGTTGGGAATTGTCGTTACATCCGTTTGTTTCATGGTGATTTCACAATAAGCGTGATATACATCTCGTCGAAATTATTGTTGTCCAATTTTCTGACTTAAGTTTCAGTAAGCTCTTGCTTTGTAGCACGTTTGTAATGTGTGTTTGTGGCAAGGGATATAGACATTGGCCCCCTTTTTTTTGCTGATAACAGCAAGTTCCGCAAGGTTTTCAAAAGCAATGAAGCCAAATAAACAGGATGTGGTGTACTACCTCGTTTTGCTTTGTGTGCCATTATTTTTTTGTGTCGCATCAGGACTATACTTGTCCAAACTATCGGTTGACCATCATGCCAAAGACTTTGGCCAATTCTATTTGCAGATACTTGGACGCAAGGCCGATGTCTTGTCTGCTCAAGTAGGGGTTGCTTTAAGTCAGCCTGAGAAATGTGAAGAAATTGATTCTCGAATGGCGATGTGGCGTTATATTGACGACTACGCAACGGTCAAAGATGGCGACATACTGTGCCAATCCAACCCACTAATTGATTGGGGTAGCAGCAAGTTTTCGGCAAAAACACTGGAACCGGGCTTACACCATTACCTTAAAAAGTCATCAGATAGTACCGCTGATATTGTTCTAATGATTGTCACTGAGAAAACTAGCAGTGGTCAGGGTTTTGCGGTGCTGACGGAGCAAGCTTTTCATGAGTATCTTGATCTTGTCCCTTCTTCGCGATACAGCAAATTAACTATTTGGATTGGTGACACGGCAATCGTGGGAAGACGCCATGCTGATCAAGTTATCGCCAATTCTGTGGAGTCAGGTGATCATCATATTAGTATTGGTGCACTGGCGTCGGACACCTACGTCAATACAACGATGGCGATGTTTGTTTTATCAAGCATACCCGTTGCGCTTATGATATCGCTGATGGCTCATTTTCTGATTTGCTATTTTGCACCACGTCTGTCATTGGCAGACGATATTAAACGCGGCTTGGATCGTAAAGAGTTCTACCTGCAATATCAGCCTATTTATGGCAATGATAATAAACTGCATGGATTCGAAGCATTGGCGCGTTGGCAGCATCCTAAGATGGGTAACGTTAGCCCAGAAATCTTTATTCCGGAAATCGAAAATCAACAACTGAGTATGTTGTTCACCCGCTATGTATTTGAGCGTGTGGTACAAGATATTGGCCCGCTTAATTTGACCAAGCCCTATCATTTGGGGGTGAATGTGCCGCCGTCGTTTATGTGCAGTGACGAACTCGATACAACGTTGAAGTCGACATTGGAGGCATTTCAGCGCGTGAACTTATTGTTGACCTTGGAAGTGACCGAGCGACAGTTATTGGACGAAGAAGCGATTAGGCATATTGATGCGGTTCGTCAGCTTGGTATTCGCGTTGCGATTGATGATTTTGGGGTAGGGCATACGTCATTATCTATGTTGCAACGCGTGCATTTTGATTATTTGAAAATTGATAAGTGCTTTGTTGATACCGTGGGGGTCGATTCGATTAACGCACCCGTGTTGGAATCCATCATAGAGCTCGCGCATCGCCTAAATGTAAACATTGTGGCGGAAGGTGTTGAAAAAATTGAACAATCCTCCTTCTTATCAGCACGAGGTTGTCAGTTCCAACAAGGCTATTTGCATGACAGACCCTTGTCGATTGAAACCATAAGTTCACGCTTTGTTTTTGGTTAACGACTGATATTGTTCTAAACGGATTGAAAGGTTGTTCTGGACTGATCGATTGACTGAAAAGAAGACGAGCGTTATAGCTCGTCTTTTTTATTTTCCGTGCTCCTACTGCCTTGATGTTGTTAGTTGGGGACATGCAGTTCAGTGGATGGGGGATGGATTTCGACACATACTGAATTTAGGGCGCGTTAACATCGGTAATAACACAGAGATTTAGTTTAGTTATTGGAAATATAAGCTATTCTTTTTAATGGTATTAACGATTTAAACTGAGAATAGTGTTTGGAAGCAATTAAGCAAACTGAATCCATTTCCATTGAACATCAATGGCAAGCAGAGTTGGTGGGAACAGAAATGTTCTGGGCCGACTTGCTTGATGATGAGCGATTTGCTGACGAATCCGGTAGCATGAGTCAATATGTTATTGATTATCGTGCTAATTTAAAAAACCACATTGTTAACGTTATTGCTAAACCTCGTGTATTTCTATTCGGACTTCGCGAAAAGGTCCGTTTCAATTACTTCCGCCAACCTAGTTACAACTTTCTGACCAAGAAAACCAAGTTTCATTTGTTGGTGGGTGTGAAAGCCAAACCCGTGACAATCTCCATTAAACTCAGCGATTTTTTCTTTAAAGATCTCCCTAGGCCAAAAATCATTCTTGAGCCTCACTTTGTGACTTTGATGAAAAGTCAGGCGGATAACGTCACCTTGTCTGTGCACGATTTTCTTTCAACGGTTGGGATTGATCTCGGGTTTCAATGTGACGTGATTGCGACTGGAAGCAGCTTGTCGCCATATTGGGGGGAAATAGAGGATGAGAGTCAGAGTCTAACGGCCTTTTTTAATGAAGCGAAAAGGTACGAGGCGAAAGGGAAAGATTTGGTGGTATACCTAAATGACTATCAACTGAGTACGACAAGCAGTTTGTTGAGCAATGCTGTTGTGGATGAAAATATTGACGGTCTTTTTGAGCAACCCTTTGATGGTATCTCTGATAAGGAAGAGCCTGATGAAGATGCGAACAACAAGAGTTTGGAGATGGATGCGTATCAACTGTTGATGCTTTCCCGATGCTTCACGCTCTATTTTCTTGGCCGAGACGTGAGAAATTCAGTGATGATAAAAAACGCTGAGAATAACCTTTCTCGATACATGAAAAGGATGTCGGTATCCCTTATCGATATTGATCATGCTTACCTCAGTGAAGGTGATTACATAAACCTTGGTTCACAAGAAATTCCACACTCATCTTCACATGTTTTTTCTATTGAACAAGAGCAGGGCAAGTTGTCTATGGAAAAGCCTACCGAGTGATCGATAGGCTGATGAGTTCTAGACAAACTGTGGTTGGTATTCTTGCAACGCCTTTTCGAGCATCGCAACACCACGAGGTAAATCTGCTTCGCTATTTAGCCCTTGAATGGTTGATCCCAATGCGTGAATCGTGCGGAATATGTTATGCACGCGACATTGCTCTCCCATCTGTCCAACGCGGATGATATTCAAACCAAATGAGCCGGAAATCTCTACCTTAAAGTCGTGAGAGATGCGCGTCAGGATCGCCTTTTGATCAAGGCCATTGGGTACGTTAATACCTACCACTGAATTTAAACGTGAAGGCTTGTCAGCGAACAAAGACAACCCTAATCCTTCGATGCCAGCCTGCAGGGCGAGGGAGCACCTCAAGTGTCGGTCAAATCGGCTCGGTAACGTTTCTTCGCACACAAGACGCAGAGCTTCATGTATCGCCATGATGCCGGAAACTGGAGCGGTGTAGTGGTAAGAGCTTTGGTACCAGAACTGGTCCGCGAGCTTGGCGTCTAAACACCAGTGACGCAATGTGTCTTGTCTCGCCGTTATTTTGTCCCATGCATCTTCGGAAAACGCCACAAGCGATACACCAGGAATACAACTTAAGCCTTTTTGACCACCGGTAATGACTGCATCAACACCCCATTCATCCATATAAAGTGGCATGGTACTTAGCGTACATACCGCATCGACGATCACTAAACATCCCGCGGCTTTCGCTGCACGACAAATGTCTGGTAGAGCGCCATTACAGACGGTGTTTGAGGTTTCACCTTGGACGATGGTCAGGACTTTCGGGGCATGCTCTGCAATCGCTTTGGCAACGTGAATGGGGTCTGCAGCCTGCCCTTCTTCAATGATCAGACGCGTTACATTGCCTTCAACGCGTGAAGACATTTCGGATAAACGGTTGCTGAAAAAACCATTACAAACCGACAGTACGTTATCACCAGGTGCAACCAAATTGGCAATGGCCATTTCCATGGCGGCAGAACCGGGGCCTGCAACACCTAAAATGTGTGATGACTCGGTTTGGAAAACATAGCGCGACATCGCTTTCACCTGCTCGATGATACGAGACATGGTTTCACCAAGGTGATTGATGACGATGCCATTGGCGGCGGCCACTTTGGCTGGAATGGGTACTGGGCCCGCCCCCATCATTAGCAGTGGTTCATCTGGCAATATGGTATCTAATGATTCTACGATTGGGGCGGAAATGCGCACGCAGTAACTCCTGTTGAATGAAACGTCCATGTATCACTTTCAGCAAACACAGCTTGGTGAGCGAGTGGTATCGACACCAAGTATCTTGAGATTGCTTGGGTATAAGGCATCTTAAAACAGCCGCTCACGGATTGCGAGTTGGGCAGGGAGTGCAGAGATGATTAAGTGGAAAATGGACGTCATCACCCGTTTCGTCTTCATTATGCATGGAAATGGTGAATTTCCCTTGGATGCTTCGCATTATGAATTTGATTGCATTCTCTTTGATAGCACAGGTGTCAAAGGATGAGCTGATTACACTATACCCACACAACCTGAATCCTGCATCTTGAGGTTGTTTGGGTATAGAGGGCAGGTTCACTCGCGCTGACATTAAGTGGTAGGAGGCTCGATGCAAATGGTCTGGTTAGACACAGTAATAGGCTTACTATGGGGCTTCTGGCTTGCCATGTATTTGGATAGATTTTATGCCAAGCAAGTGACAGCCGTTCACTTGTGTGTCTTTGTGTTTGTTCAAAAGAGTTTTAAAACCAACAGAGCCTTGGGGTCTTTCATTAATCTGTCGGTGCTTTGCCTGTTTTTGATGGCAGCGTCAGCGTTGATCGGACACTTTGTGGAAAGTTGGGGACTGTTTGTGTTGGGTTGGATCTTGGGTTATGGCATTTATCTCCTACGTTTTTCGCAACCCAAACCGGATGTTCAGCGACGGGTTTGATGTTTCGCGAAAGTGGCTAAACTGCAGCCTTTAACCACGCCTATTGAAGCTGTTTGGGTATAGAAGTCATCCAATTGACATCAAAATTGGCAAATTGTCGCTTTTGACCTTGACCCTAGCAGGGTTTTCCTCGATAACGCAGTTAGATGATTTTACCTTTTATACAGCGCTGATATGGATACTGATCTACTACGCACATTTTTGGAAGTGAACAAAACTCGCCATTTCGGTAAAGCGGCGACGAATCTCTATCTGACGCAATCGGCAGTGAGTTTTCGTATCCGTCAGCTTGAAATTAAATTGGGTACGCCTGTTTTCACACGTAAACGTGGTGATTTACGTTTGACGTCGGCGGGTGAGCGTTTTGTTCCTTATGCTGAAAACATTCTACAAACGTGGGGACGCGCGCGTCAGGATGTCGCGCTAACTGACTCTTACCAGCAGCAACTTACGGTTGGAGCAACATCCCTAATTTGGGAACTGGAAAGTAGCAGTGATTGGCTTGAGCAGGTGCAAATAGTGCAGCCTGAATGGGCATTGCGCACAGAGTCTTTGAGTCGCCAGCAAATCTCTAATGCGTTGTTAGAAAAGTTAGTGGACGTGGTCTTGACCAGTGAGCCCCCTAAACTGGCGGACTTACAGCAACAACGTGTGACGAACTTTGAGCTGATCTTGGTATCCAGCGAACCTGACCAAGACATGGAGAGTATTGCGGAATTACCTCTTGTTTATTTGGACTGGGGAACGCGCTTTGGTGTCGAACACAGTCGTATCCCTTCGCTACAACGCACGCCAGTGCTTCATAGTCACGGGTGTCAGCCTGCTTTAACCTTTTTGTTGAAACGCGGTGGCGTGGGCTTTTTACCGTCAACGGTGGCAAAACCTTGGATCGAATCGGGTCAGTTGTATCGTGTTGAAGATAGCCCTTCGATGGCGAATGAATTGTTTATGGTCTGGTTGTCTGGCAATGACAAGCATGATGACATTGAAGAACTTGTGTCGTTGATGACCGCTTAGCAGGTAATTGTCGCTGTTTTGTTTCGGTTGTATTTGACCCTGTTATCGACGCACGATAACAGGGTGCTATGCCAGACACCTTCCATCGTTTTCCTTCGCTCTCCTCTTTACCGATCTTCTTTGCCCTCTGCGTCCTCATCGTCAACTCGTCGTAGCTAGTGACATCAACTGTCTCCATAACTGTACTCTTTGGTGTTTGTTCAATATTGAACATATGGTTTAGTCGCTTACGCTTGGTGAATAAATAACCATAACGCTTTGGGTTGTCATGGTTTATTGACGAACGTGACGGAAATTTGGCACACCTGACTGTGTACAAAAATATTTGTTGATGAATGCGATTAATGGTTTGGTTTTTGGTGATCTAACTCGCATAATGCGCGAAATTTTAGCGTTGTCGTCACACGTAACACAGTCAGGTATAAAAGACATATGTCCCTTAACAACATTTCCATTCGGTACCAAATTCAGTTTCCCATTATTATTTTGGTTCTCTGCGTTTTTTCGGTTCTATTTTTTGCCAAAAGTGAGGTGGAATCGTCCATTCTTGCGACCAATAATACGGCGCGTCAAGCTGCTGAAGATAAAGATTACATATCCAAACTTGCAGACATTACTTGGGCGATGCGTGTAGAGGCAATTTATGGCATCTATGATCAAGCAAGAACGAAGGATATGGCGAACAAGGTGTCGGTACTCGGTAGAGAAGCACTCGACATTACTCGCAACATGGCGCAAACAGCGCAACTGCGTGACCTTGTTATGCAAGTTGAGGAAAGTATTGGTGATTATGTCCGCTATACAGACGCAACGGCCCAGCCAACGATTGAAGGCTATTTCAACAGTCAAGTTGATGTATCACGTTATAACACCATGGTGAACGAATACCGTCATATGGGTAGCGACATGATGGAAGCGATCAACAAACTATCGGCGTTCATCAATCCTTTGGTTGAGCAAGATTTGAAGCGCTCTGATGAGAATAGTGACGAAGCGATTTTCACCACGGGAATCGTGCTGATTGTTTCTATATTAATCGCGATGATCTTCAGCTGGTGGATGTCTAGCGTTATCGCTAAGCCGCTTGAAGTTCTACAAGAGGTTATGCGTAAAGTGGCGATGGGTGACTTGAATGTCTCTGCGAATGAAGAAGGGTCTAATGAGCTGGCGCTTCTGGGACGCGATACGAACAAGACGATCGAACAACTGCGCCACACGGTGAAAACCTTAGTAGGGATCAGTGATGAAGTGGCTGCGGCATCAACTGAGCTAGCGACGGTGATGACGCAATCTTCGGCGAATGCGCAACAAGAGCAAGGTGAGATCGAGCAAGTGGCATCGGCAGTGACTGAGCTTTCGAGCACGGCGGACAATGTGTCAGACAATGCTGTGAATGCGGATCATGCGGCGCGTCAAACTGATGAATTGGCTTCTCAAGGCATGGCAGTGTTCCAGCAAAGCTCTGAAGCCGCTGAGCAAATGGTGGAATCTATTGAGAACACGGCGTCTGTTGTGTCTAATCTGCGTGAGCAATCTGAACGTATTAGCCATGTTGTTGAAGTGATCCGCGGTATTTCAGAACAAACAAACTTGCTGGCATTGAATGCAGCCATTGAAGCAGCGCGTGCTGGCCATTCTGGTCGTGGCTTTGCGGTGGTTGCTGATGAAGTGCGTATGCTGGCGGCGCGAACTGAAGAATCGACGAAAGAAATCCAACAAATCATTGAAGGGCTTCAAGGACAGGCATCTCAAGCGGGTGACAGCATGGGTATGTGTATGGATGTTCTCGCACGCACGCAGACCTTGAGCCAACAAGCGAATGATGCGCTAATTGGTATCACACAATCGGTGGCACAAATCACGGACATGAACACCTTGGTGGCAACTGCCGCAGAGCAACAGTCCGCGGTGACGCAAGACATCAACCGTAATATCACGAATATGTCGTACATTATTACCCAGAATGTTACAGGTATCAGCCAAAGTGCACAGGCGAGTTTGGAGTTGTCTAAGCTGGCAGAAAGCCAGAAGCAAGAGCTTGCATTCTTCCGCATGTAAGCCTGAGCCAAGTAGTAGCGGTTAGGCTTTATTTTATTGCGCCATGCCCCTAGGGGTGTGGCGTTTTTTATTTCAGTGCGATCTGGATGATTTCAATGACTGTCTGGTAGCGTTGAGGCAATTGACGATAGCGCTTCTGCGCGAGATAAACCTGCTGATACACAGGGTGGCGTAAGGAGAGGCAACGTAGCTTGTCTCTTTCCGCGAAGCTATCAACCACACTTTCCGGTAAGACGGTAAAACCAAGTCCTTGCGAAACGGGCAATAAGATTTGCGCTAGTTGATTTACATAGCCGCTATCTTGAAAACCCTCTAAACCTCGGTAGTGTTTAGGGTAGTTCTTCGACAGAACCAAATCGGCGTACTGGTTGGCGTCAGGGTGTTGGATAAATCCGAGTTGGGATAGTGTGTGATAGTCCTGCGGGTCGACCTGACTGACTGACGGCACCACCAAGCACAGCGATTCTTTACCTATTAGTGTTTCTTCGATAGAGGGGTGGTTAATAGGTTGCGTACTAATACCTATGTCGATCACGTTCTCCATGAGTTGGGCATGAATGCGAGACGCTGGTGCGGCTTCAATGTGAACGGATAATTCTGGGTGTTGTTGCTGATGAGCAAGTAACAGCGGATAGATTTTCATTGCCATGGCACCAGAGCAGGCAATGCGAATGGGACCTTGATTGGGATTGTCTTCTTTCAGTTGCGCGAGAAATGCCTCTTTAAGCTGTTTTTGCGAGGCGATGTACTCGTTAAGCAGCGTGCCAGCTTGGCTTAATTCAAACTGCTTACCCTCTCTGAAAATCAGTGCTTCACCGAGCGCATTCTCCAACTTTTTGATGTGTTGGCTAACGCCTGGCTGTGTCATAAACAGGCACTCAGCGGTTTTAGTGAAACTTTGGGTTTTAACCAAGGTTTCGAATGTGATTAGCCATTTTGGATTCAGCATGGTTTCTTTATAAATTTTGCTTATTTATTTAATGATAATGGATAAATTTCCGCGGTCAATTTTCATCGGTTTTGAAGGAGATTGGCGAAGAGATGACACAGTTTTGGCGGTTAAAAACCTCTCGAAGTTGAATTAAAAGTCGTTATTTTCTTTTAATTTCTTTCGTTACATCAAATGCTTGCTGTACAAAAAACAGACGTAATGATGTCTTATTTGTTTTTGGTTTGAGTGTTAAATGTTACCGGTCACATCGAAATGTGTGATGTGCAACACATTTGGTGATTTGTCTCGCATTCGTGATGTATCTCCAATTGTAGAACCGCTGTTAATCTCTCTGCGCCTTGTATGTGACAGGCACGTAAAACATGAAATGGAGTATTCGACGATGAATGCAGAAAAAAACAAGATGTCCCTGACGACTCGCGTGTTGGTGGGTATGGTCATGGGTATCGCGACGGGATTTGCGATTCGCTTTCTTTTTGCGGACGAAGGGTTCGTTAACGAATACATTGTTAATGGCCTGTTTGACGTCGGCGGACAAATCTTTGTTGCCAGCTTAAAGATGCTGGTAGTGCCATTGGTGTTTGTCTCTTTGGTCTGCGGTACCAGTGCGCTAAAGGACATTGCAACCTTGGGGCGTTTAGGCGGTAAGACCCTTACATTCTATTTGGGCACCACTGCGCTTGCGATCACGCTCGCGATGAGCCTCGCACTCTTGTTTGGGCCAGGTAAAGGCGCGGACTTAACGGCTGCATCAAGCTTTAAAGCGGCGGAAGCGCCAACCTTGGGTGAAGTGATTGTGGGCATGTTCCCAACTAACCCAATTAGCTCTATGGCTGAAGGCAATACGCTGCAAATCATTATCTTTGCCGTGCTATTTGGCATTGCGATCAGTGCATCGGGTAAGCCGGGAGAGCGTGTCGCCGCTTTCTTCCGTGACATGAATGAGGTGATCCTCAAGCTGGTTGCGCTGCTGATGAACCTTGCGCCTTACGGTGTGTTCTGTTTGATGGCGAAGTTGTTCACCTCGCTGGGTCTTTCGGCAATTCTGAGCCTGGCGGAGTACTTCTTTGTTCTCGCGGGTGCACTGATTTTGCACGCCCTAGTCACTTACACCACGCTGCTGAAAGTGTTTGCTGGCCTTAACCCAATCACTTTCTTGAAGAAAATGGAAGACGCGATCATGTTTGCGTTCTCGACGGCTTCTTCAAACGCGACAATCCCTGTATCGATGGAAACGGCGACACGTCGTATGGGCGCAGACAACAAAATTGCCTCGTTCACCATTCCGTTGGGTGCGACCATCAATATGGATGGTACAGCGATGATGCAAGGTGTTGCCACTGTGTTTATCGCGCAGGCATTTAACGTTGATTTGACCTTGATGGATTACATGACTGTGATTCTAACGGCGACGTTGGCCTCAATCGGCACGGCAGGCGTGCCGGGCGTGGGTTTGGTTATGTTGGCGATGGTATTGAACCAAGTTGGCCTTCCATTAGAAGGTATCGCATTGATCATGGGTGTAGACCGCTTGCTGGATATGATCCGTACCGCGGTGAATATTACCGGTGACTGTGCGGTGACGTGTATTGTGGCGAAGAGTGAAGGTGCTCTGGATCTGAACCGTTACAACGATATGAAAGCGGGCGAAGAAGACGAGAAAATTGTTTTTAAGCCTTCAGTACAGTAATCGACAGTCATTCGGTAAGTTAACCTCGATAAGCGTCATCAATGGGTGGCGTTTATCATTCTCTCCTATTACCAAGATTTGTAAGTGTGCGCTGGGTTGTTCGAGACGCACATTGTTTCAAATGGTTTTCTAGTTATTGTTTTTAAAGCGCTTATTGGTGCGGTAAAGAAACAATTCTGATTGTCACCATCATATTTTTTCACTTTACTCGCTGGTTATTCCGGTGGATATTTTGTGGTTATTTTGAAGCACAATTTTTGGTGCTTTGTTGTTTATATTTTTAAATGGAGTTGTCGTTGTGAGTGATAAGAGCCACGATGAATTGATGTCACCGGACGGTGCTGTAACCCCGATTGATACGGATTATCAAATCGGTCAAGATAACATTGCCGTGAAGATTGGACCTTTTGGTTTGGATATTCACAACCGCGTATTTGTTATTTCAGGTTCAATGATAGCGCTTTTCGTCGCTGTCACTCTTCTATTTCGACAGTCGGTCGGTCCAGTTTTTAGTGAGATGAGAAACACCTTAACCTCACAAATGGATTGGTTCTTCATTGGTGCAGGTAACGTGTTCGTTATTCTGTGTCTCCTCCTGGTTGTCAGTCCACTTGGTAAAGTGCGTCTTGGCGGTACGAAAGCAAAACCTGATTACACCTATGTAGGTTGGTTTTCTATGCTGTTTGCAGCAGGCATGGGTATTGGCTTGATGTTCTATGGTGTGTCTGAACCTCTGTCTCACTACTCTGCGTCAATGGGCGGGGTTGTTGAAGCTGCGAATGGTTTGCGTACCGACTGGGCGCCACTGGGTGGTGCACTGGGTAATGCTGACGCAGCAAAAGACCTAGGTATGGCAGCAACGATTTACCACTGGGGTCTTCACCCTTGGGCAATCTATGCCTTGTTAGCGCTGTCTTTGGCTCTGTTCTCATTCAACAAAGGTTTGCCACTGACCATGCGTTCAGTGTTTTACCCTGTTTTTGGTGAGCGTATTTGGGGCTGGCCGGGTCACATTATCGATATCACCGCGGTGGTTGCGACCTTGTTTGGTTTGGCGACGTCATTGGGCTTTGGTGCGTCACAAGCGGCAGCGGGTCTTAACTATCTATTTGGTATTCCTAACGGCACACCAACGCAGATTGTGTTGATCATTGGTATTACAGGCCTGGCACTGAGTTCAGTGGTAGCGGGACTTGATGCGGGCGTGAAGCGTCTCTCTGAGTTCAACATGCTGATGGCAACCTTGCTGATGGTGTTTGTTATCGCAGTAGGTCCAACGCTTTCCATCTTTAGTAGCCTAGTGTCGAACATGGGCGCGTATTTTGAAAACCTGCCTGCACTGTCTATGCCGTTTGGTCGTGAAGATGCCAACTACTCTCAGGGCTGGACCGCTTTCTACTGGGCATGGTGGATGTCTTGGTCTCCGTTTGTCGGCATGTTCATTGCCCGCGTTTCTCGTGGACGTACTGTGCGTGAATTTATTGTCTGTGTGTTGATCATCCCGACATCAGTTTGTGTGATGTGGATGACTGCGTTCGGTACAACTGCCATTGAGCAAGTCCAAGACGGCTACCGTGCGGTTGTTGATGCTGAATTGCCATTGCAGCTATTCGCCATGTTGGATGGACTGCCGCTAGCAAGCGTGACGTCGCTGATTGGTATTATTCTTGTCGTGGTGTTCTTTGTGACATCTTCGGATTCAGGATCGCTCGTTATCGATACCATTTCTGCGGGTGGTAAAGTGGACTCTCCAGTTCCACAGCGTATCTTCTGGTGTACGTTCGTTGGCTTGGTGGCTATTTCTCTGTTGCTGGGTGGTGGTCTTGGTGCGCTACAAGCAATGGTGGTGTCGACAGGTCTACCATTCGGTATTGTTCTGCTTCTTTGTGCTTTCTCGCTAGTGAAGGGCCTGATGTCAGAGCCTCGTTCGTAGCCCGTTCGTAACATCAAAAAAATCCGGACGCTAGCGTCCGGATTTTTTGTATCGATACCTAAATGATCTGACCTGTAATTTCTCAGATGATTCAGGTATCGCAACAACGCTTCACACACTACCCAATGGCACTGACAGTGAGTGGGTTTGTTTTGGCTTCAAAGTGACACATTGACTGAATTACGATCGTCAGAGACGCATTTGCATAACTTGACTGGGTGACGAGTAGATAAAAATATCATTGGTTAGACACCCGTACTCATTGTTTAGGGTTCTATGCTTGCTAGTGGGGTGAAATTCCTCTTCACTGCGTGTTTACCGCCAGTATTAACTGTGAATACGCCAAGTTACGAGATATTTGTTATTAAGAAGCTCGTCACTTAAGCATTGAACACTAAGGATATGTTAAAGTGTTTGGTCTGCCAGTGAGCGTTTAATATGCCTGATGTCGACAGATGTCATGTTGGAATTGTCTTCCAAGCATATTCAACATCATTGACTGAATAACTCGCAAAACGGACAAAGGAGTTTACTGTGAGCGATAAAAGTCATGAAGAGTTAATGAAGCCTGACGGTAAGGTGAGCCCCATCGACACCGACTATCAGGTGGGTCAAGACAACATAGCACTAAAAATTGGCCCGCTCGGGCTAGACATTCATAACCGCGTATTCCTTATCTCAGGTCTCGCTATCGCACTGTTTGTCTTTGTCACACTCGCTTTCCAAAAAGACGTTGCGCCATTGTTTGGCGACATTCGTGGTTGGTTAACCTCAAATCTTGATTGGTTCTTTCTGACTGCGGGCGATATTTTTGTCGTTGTCTGTCTGTTTCTGATTGTTAGCCCATTAGGTAAAGTGCGTCTTGGCGGTACGGAAGCAAAACCTGATTACAGCTATCCAGGTTGGTTCTCCATGCTGTTCGCTGCGGGTATGGGCATTGGCTTGATGTTCTACGGCGTATCAGAGCCGCTGTCTCACTATGCATCTTCATTCGGTGGCACATCTGTTGAAAACGGTGTGAGAACTGACTGGGCACCATTAGGTGCAGCGGCCGGCGATGCTGCCGCTGCTGCAGATTTGGCCATGGCTGCCACTATCTATCACTGGGGCCTTCACCCTTGGGCGATCTACGCTATTTTGGCATTAGGCTTAGCACTGTTCTCGTTCAACAAAGGCTTACCACTCACCATGCGTTCTGTGTTTTACCCTCTTTTCGGTGAGCGTGTATGGGGTTGGACTGGCCACATTATTGATATTTTGGCTGTTGTCGCCACTTTGTTTGGTTTGGCAACGTCGCTGGGTTTCGGCGCTTCTCAAGCGGCTGCGGGTCTGAATTATCTGTTCGGTATTCCGTTGGGGACGACCACAGAAATCATTTTGGTCACACTCATCACTGGTCTGGCGCTTATCTCGGTGGCAGCAGGTCTGGATGCGGGCGTTAAGCGTTTGTCTGAAATCAACATGATGTTGGCGATGGCATTGCTGTTGTTCGTGATCATTATGGGGCCAACCCTTGCGATTGTGACCGGTTTCTTCGGTAACATGGCCTCATACATTGAGCACCTCCCAGCGCTTTCGATGCCGTTTGGTCGAGAAGATGCCAACTTCTCCCAAGGTTGGACCGCGTTCTATTGGGCGTGGTGGATTTCATGGTCACCATTTGTCGGCATGTTTATTGCGCGTGTTTCGCGTGGTCGTACGGTACGTGAATTCATCATTTGTGTATTGCTGATCCCATCGGCGGCGTGTGTCCTTTGGATGACGGCATTTGGCGGGACGGCGATAAGCCAAGTGGTTAACGACGGCTACATGGCGGTCACGGAATCGGCATTGCCGCTTCAGTTGTTCACCATGTTAGATGCACTGCCGTTGGCTCAGGTGACATCGTTTATTGGTATTATTCTGGTGGTTGTGTTCTTTGTCACATCGTCAGATTCAGGCTCGCTAGTGATTGATACCATTTCAGCGGGCGGTAAAGTTGACGCGCCGATGCCTCAGCGCGTGTTCTGGTGTACGTTTGAAGGCCTAGTTGCCATTGTACTTCTGCTCGGTGGTGGTTTGGTTGCCTTGCAGGCGATGGCGGTATCAACGGGCTTCCCGTTCACCATTGTTTTGTTAGTTGCCTGTGTGTCACTAATCAAGGGATTGATGTCTGAACCCCGCGGTTAAGCGCAATCAGGTGTAAGTAATGGGGCAGGCTTGTTCCCGTGCAACCTCAAGGGTTGCTTGGGAACAAGTCTGCCCTGTTTCGTCTGGTTAAGAATGAGCCAAGTATGGCTCTCAAGAGATTGAGAATTAATGGAAGCGGAACAAATCGAAATCGCAGCGTTTCTCAAGCAACACCCCCCTTTTGATGCGTTGCCTGAAGAGGTAGTCGACGACGTTGCTAAACACGTCGAAATCTCCTATTTCCGTGCAGAAACACCCTTGTATGAATACGGCGTGCCCATCAATGACTTGTGTGTGGTACGAAGTGGGGTATTAGAAATATACCGTCGAAACGGTGAGCTATTTAACCGTTTGTCTGAAGGCGGGATCTTCGGGCAGTGGGGGTTGCTGATGAACCGTCGGGTTCGATATGCCGCCAAAGCGATTGAAGACAGCTTGGTGTATTTCATTCCTGATACGGTGTTTGACGATCTTTTTGAACGCTTCGAAGTATTTTCTGATTTCATGGAAACGGAAGATACGACGCGTTTGCGTCAAGCGGTTGAAAGTCATAACGATAGTAATGATCTCACCACCTCTAAAGTGAGCTCGCTAATCATTCGCGACCCTGTCACCGTAGAGCGTGAAGCGACCATTCAGCAAGCCGCTCAGATCATGACCGAAGAAGGTGTGTCTTCGCTACTGGTGATGACCACTGAGGTGGATGAAGATAATCAAGAAACCACGAGAACCGTAGGGATCATTACTGACCGCGATTTACGTTCCCGTGTTATTGCTCTGGGTTTGCCTTATGAAACGCCGGTCTCTGAGATACTGACCCCGCAATTGATCACTCTCGACCACAATGCATATGTGTTCGAGGCGATGCTGACCATGTTAAGAAACAATCTTCATCATTTGCCGATCCTTCGCCATCAGAAGCCGGTGGGGGTCATTGCGCTGTCGGATATCGTGCGCTACGAATCGCAAAGCAGCCTTGTTATTGTGAGTAGTATCTACCGTCAGCAATCTGTTGATGATCTCGAAGTCATTGCTAAAGGCGTACCTGCGTGTTTCTCGCGTATGGTATCTGAAGATGCCAACTCCCACATGATTGGCTCTGCAATGGCGGTGATTGGGCGCAGCTTTAAGCAGCGTTTACTTGAGTTAGGCGAGGAAGAGTTTGGCCCACCGCCTGTTGCGTATTGCTTCTTGGCGTTGGGCTCTATGGCGCGTGATGAGCAGTTGATCGTGACCGACCAAGACAATGCCATGATCTTGGATGACAAGTACGACCCGAAAGAGCATGACGAATATTTTGCTAATTTGGCGAAGTTTGTGAGTGATGGCTTAGCCCGCTGTGGTTACAGCTATTGTACCGGTAACATCATGGCGACGAACCCTGAGTGGCGTAAAACACGTACGGAATGGGAAGCGTGTTTTGCTGATTGGATTGATCACCCTAATCCGAAATCATTGCTTAACAGCAGTATTTTCTTCGATCTTGATGGGGTATATGGTGCGACCAATTGGGCGGAAACACTCAAAGCATTCATTGGACGTCGTGCTCGCCGTAATAATCGCTTCTTGGCCTGTATGGCGCGAAATGCGCTGAACCGTACGCCGCCGTTGGGTTTCTTCAAAAATTTTGTCATGGAGCAGGACGGTCGCCACAAGAATTCGATGAATTTGAAGCGTCGCGGCACAGCGCCGCTGGCGGATCTCATTCGCGTGCATGCTCTGGCGGTTGACTCACGTTCTCAGAACTCATTTGAACGTCTTGATGACATCATTGAAGCGGGGATTTTGCCTAAGGGTAGAGGTGAAGATCTGCGTGATGCGATGGAGTTTATTTCGACGGTGCGTATTCGTCATCAGGCGCTGGATGTTGAATCTGATATTGAACCAGACAACAATATCGAACCGGATAATTTGTCTGAATTCGAACGCCGAAACCTGAAAGATGCCTTTGAAATATTGAGTAATGCGCAGAAGTTTTTGAAATATCGCTATCAGCCAAACCGCAGTAACTAGGAGGCAACATGCTATATCTTGAACCTCCTAAAAAAGCGTCTCATGCGACGGTTGGCCCTGATTGGGCAACGTTGATTGGTAGATTAAAACAAAAGGCCAAAGTGCCTTTGTTGAAGCGTTTTTACGACGTGACCAACACCAATGGAGACATGCCGCTTTCGGACGTGGAATTTGTTGCACTAGATCTTGAGACGACGGGGCTCGACCCAAAGACAAGCGAGATCATCAGCGTGGGGCTTGTGCCTTTTACTCTGTCACGTATTCATTGCCGTAAGGCCAAACACTGGATAGTGAAGCCTCGTAAAGCCTTGAATGAAGATTCTGTTGTGTTTCATGGTATTACCCACTCGGACATCTGTGACGCCCCTGATTTACGCCGTATTCTTGAAGAAGTATTGGCGGCATTGGAAGGTAAGATCGTCGTGGTACATTATCGTCGTATTGAACGAGAGTTCATTGATTCAGCGATTAAGCAACGATTGGGTGAGGGGTTACTGTTTCCAGTGATTGATACACTGGAAATTGAATCGTGGTTTCATCGTAAACCAAGGCACAAATTGTGGTCGCGTCTGTTTGGCAGACCGCTGACATCGATCCGTTTGGCGGACAGTCGTCGTCGTTACAACCTGCCGTTTTATCAAGGACACAATGCGTTGGTGGATGCGCTCGCCACGGCTGAACTCCTACAAGCACAAGTGGCACATCGATTCAGTCCTGATGATCCTTTGAAAACACTTTGGCGATAAGCAAAGGCAAAACAGTAGGGGAATGTTGCACATTTCCCTATTTGGATTTGCCGAAGTTCACGTTTTTTTCAATCCAACCTCATTGATTTCGGCCTGATACCCTAGTGCCTTTATCACTGTGTTAGAGTCAAAGTGTCCCGCCTAAAGGGAGTCGGTATCTGTCAGAGTTTCAGATGCATATATTCGTTGCCGACAAAGGATGGCAAGATGATTGAAGATAACAAAGTCGTAAAAATCGATTACACGGTAAAAGACGAATCAGGCCAAGTGATTGATTCTTCAGAAGGGAAAGAGCCGCTCGCATATTTGCACGGCACGGGCAATATTATTCCCGGCTTGGAAAATGCGTTAACGGGTAAAGCGGAAGGCGATGAGTTCAGCGCTGTCGTTCAACCTGATGATGCTTACGGCCCACGTAACGAAGCGATGATTCAAACCGTCGAGAAAAGCGTGTTTCAAGGCGTTGAAGAAATCGAAGTCGGTATGGTCTTTAATGCTCAAGGCCCTCAAGGTGACATCCAAGTCACTATCGCAGACATTGATGGTGACCAAGTGACTATCGATGGTAACCACCCACTTGCGGGCTTGGTGTTGCATTTTGAAGGCGTGGTACGTGAAGTGCGTGACGCGACTCAAGAAGAAATTGAACACGGCCACGTGCATTAAGCACGATGGTTGATTCACCCGTTCGGGTGGGAGAAAAGCAAGCCGTGATGGCTTGCTTTTTTGTTATTGGAAGAACACTTTTCTCGCTTCTCGCTTCTCGCTTCTCGCTTCTCGCTTCTCGCTTAGGGCTATTCGGCTCCGACCTCGATGCGCTCTAACAATTCATCAAAAAGATAAGCATCATCGAAATGACGTTCTCCGATAAACGCGATTGCGTGCATGCCTTGTTGCCTCATGGCACCAGGCGAACGAACACCAAACGGCCATAAAAACCAGCGCTCACCGCGTGCGCTCTCATCGATGATCCCGTGACGGTCGAAGGGACTCATTACTTCATCTTTTGGGGTTTCTAATGTTATCAATGAAGCCAAGTTTCTCGTCTCTAGTGCAATTGCGCTTAGCGCAGTCGTAGCGGGCATGTTATCGGTAAAACTCACTTGGCTAATCATATGATCTCCGCTAGTTAACGATACGGCTAGGCGAGCATTTTCAGTGGGGAGCGGTAAGTGATTCTCAATAGGGCGCTCATTATCGCTGGTCGTAAAACGCAGTGTTGGGTTCAGTGCATACACCATGTGGAAACACCCGCACTGGTGAATGGAATCAAAGATAAGGGGGGCGCCATTGGTATCTAAAGTCAGGCGAAGGTTGATGGCGTCAAAGTCGCCCGCGTAGGGGTCAAACGAGCCTTTTGCGGTTCTGGCTGGAAACCACAGCACATAGTTGAGCTGTGGCAGTATCTCTTCATCAAACCGTGTGTAGGAAACTGAGCGATAAATTCGCGGAAGCTTTGTGTTGATGATGGGCTTCCCATGATTATCGAACGCCAACGCACCAACCAAATCATCTTGTGACAAGGTTTCAACGGTCACCATGGGCGAGTAGTGATTGAGCAACTGACGTGCCTGTGATTCATCTAACATCGGCCACGTAAGCTTGGATGACTGACGAGCCTGTTTCATCATTTTCTCAATCTGTTCTTGTGACAATGTCGAACGCGTTTCACTGTAATGAAATGGATGGGCAAGAGCTCTGCCAAAATAACGTTGAATGTGGGCTTGTTCTTGCTTGATTCGTGATTCGGCGATCACGCTAGCAATCGGATACGCGCCCAACACGCGTTTCCAGTGTTGATACGCGGTGGGCGGCGTAGGGGCATTCTTCTCAATGGCTTTCCAGAAGCCATGATCATTCGCACTGTCTTCCATCAGCGTGTGTTGGCATTGGGTCAGTGCCATCCGTTTTGTATTTCCGACATGGGGTGTTAACGCCAACACGGTGGCAAGTTGCTGCTGACCGAGCATTGAAACATAACCAAGCCATTCGAGACGTGAAGCCTCGTCATTGAGCGAATCGGTCAGAGAGGCGCTGATGCGATCAAAAGCCAGATGCGGGAAGCGCGCGTCGAAGTAATAAGGCAAGGCGTAACTTCGCGTGTCTTCTACGGTTTGGTAGAAGGCAGCAAGTGACTGTTCGCATTGAGCTGAGACGCCATCAGAAGACTTGGGTGGTGGCGAAGATGTGCAGCCAGCTAATCCGGTAAAAAAGAGTAAGAAGGCGAACCAAGATCTCAGCATGGTATCTCCGGTTTGGGTTATGTTCTCTGTCTATTGTGGAGTGTGCGCAAATAAGCGGAAAAAATGAAAACAGAAAAGCAAAAAATGCTAAGTGGCGAGCTTTATATTGCCAGTGATCCTGAGTTAGTAGCAGATAAAATACGCTGCCGAGAAGCCATGCGTCGATTTAATCAAAGCCTTCCTGACAGTGACGAATGGAAAACTGCAAAGCGAGATTTGCTGCCGAATGCACCAGAGAGCGTGTATATCGAGCCCCCTTTCTTTTGTGACTATGGCATTCATACCGAGTTTGGTGAGAATGTGTTTATGAACTTCAACTGTACGATCTTAGATGTTGCTCCGGTTCGCATCGGTAACCGCGTGATGATGGCAAATAACGTACAGTTACTCACGGCAACCCATCCTTTGGATGTTGGGCGTCGGGCGTTCGATTTGGAAGAGTATGGTTTGCCAATCACAATTGGCGATAATGTTTGGCTAGGCGGCAGCGTGATCGTGTTGCCAGGTGTCACGATAGGCAAGAACTGCGTGATTGGTGCAGGGAGTGTGGTGACGAAAGATGTACCTGATAACAGTGTTGCAGTGGGTAACCCTGCGCGTGTTATTCGTGAACTAACGGAAGAAGAGGTGGTAGAGCGCCACTCTCGTTAAGTGAGCATTTCTAGCTCAGTTAACACATCAATCGCGAACTGATTGCTACCACCACAAATATCTCGGTCGGCTTTGAATTGGCTGCATACTGCTGGGCGATCTGGCTGACCGAATATTTTGCATAAATTGTCATCATTGAGCTGAATGCAGCGCTCACCGGCGGGTTTGCCGTTTGGCATTCCAGGAATGGCGGATGAAATGCTTGGCGCAATACAACATGCCCCGCAGCCTAAACGGCAACTCATTTCTTGCTCTTTCATCTAACGCGCCCAACACTCAATGACAATAAGGCGCGCACATTATCACTCCATCACGCTTTTCGCAAAATGCGTTTATAACTTGCTGATATTCGGCACCAGGGTACGGGTCAATGAGGGGAAGGAGGGATAGTCCTTGAACTTTTTGAGCTGGGTGGTATAACGGGCGCCTCTTAGCGTTATCTCAACATCAACGGTATAAACGAACATGACGACACCTTTCTGGGAACAAAAAACACTGACTGATATGACGGATGCAGAGTGGGAATCGCTGTGCGACGGCTGTGGGAAGTGCTGTCTTCATAAGTTGATTGATGAAGATACCGAGCAGCTTTATTACACCAACATCGCATGCAGTCTGCTGGACGATAAAACGTGTTCATGTAAAGACTACGCCAATCGTTTCAGCTATGACGAAGACTGCTTAAAGCTATCTCGCGACAAAATTGAAGAATTCTACTGGCTGCCAGACACCTGCGCATACCGCTTGTTAGCAGAAGACAAACCGCTGCCAGCTTGGCACCCGTTAATCACGGGTTCGAAAGATGCGATGCATGCCGCCGATGAATCTGTTCGCGAGAAAGTCGTGTATGAAATCGATGTGCTCGATTGGGAAGACCATATTCTGAACCATCCAAGCCGAAAGTAAGGTTATAAAGGGTTTTCAGTCGGTTAGATAATGGCGCATTGCCAATAAAACCCAATAATCCGTCATATTCTTAAAATCTGCCGCCACTTTGTCGCCACTATATGGCGATGGAGTGGCGACGTTATTGTAAGGTAAAGCACACCTTAATCAGTGTGATTTGAAGCCTTATTCCAAAGAGCGGCCAAATGTTCTAGCTAAATGTTTGTATGCATTTGGGTATCTATAGTCAGGAATGTCTATGTTCAACATGCCCTGAATAATTTCTTTTTCAGCGAGTTCTGTAATCTTAAGCTCGCTTTGCAACTTTCTCCCATAGTCAAACATCCTATTTATCTTGGCTTGCATTTCACCGAGCTCACATAGTTGGGATTCCATATTCATGCGCCACACTGACTTACGAATCAGTGATATGTCTGAGTACTCACTTTGTGCTCTAGCCGATATGTACTGGTTCATGCTTAGGACATCGGCCATTGCCTCTACTACTTCAATATTTGCATGCTGCATGCAATTTGAGAATATGACAGTTGCACTATCAATGTTTAGCTTTGGTGGAGCAGGCTTTTTACTTTGCCTCGGTGGGTCTGCTTGCCAAAATTCATAGGTTCCTTTGTAGAACTGCGCAAGCTCTTTCGCGTTTTGAGTCAAGTCTGACAAAGCTTGAGGCAACATTGCTCGGGCAGCTAACAACTGACTCTCACGTTTTTGTTTATCTTGGTATTTTGCTGCATAGACGGCCACTAAGCTGGCAGCGAAGGCTATCATTGCAGCGTTTAGTGTTTGCCAGTGAGACCAGACCCCTTGAACATAAGACCAATTACCGCCCCCATCAAGCCAAGGCTTAATAGTCATCATCACGATGTATGTGCAGATTAGAGCAATTGCAAAGATTGAGGTAGCGATCGTTATGAATGTTCTAAAGAGCAGTTTTGGAGACTCGATGCGATCTTTAATCGCCTTAAAGCCGCGAACACTCCTATCCATGCATTCGCAAACTAAATCGTAGCCATCCTTTTGAAGCTGAGTCCATAAATTGGAGTGATGCATTGACGAGCTCTCCCAATCAAGATGTGAAAGAGTCTAATTCTATAACTCTAACTAGAATATTGATATTTAAAGGTTTTGCTAGAAATGTGATGTCTAGCCATCGAATGGCTAGGCAGGCTCTAACTAGGTTTTGACCAAATTTAACGTTTAGTCCTGTTGATCTAACACGCTTTGTTCCTAAAAGGACTAACTCAATTTGTTTTACCATGCCTACCATTCACAAGATGCCTTATGAACCAATGTCCAACATCTTACAAATTCGACAGCGGATTCTTCGTCAAGGCTTCATCAAGGTGTTCAGGGGCAAAGTGCGTGTAACGCATGGTTTGTTTGATGTCGCTATGCCCTAGAATTCGCTGAAGCACGATGATGTTTCCGCCGTTCAACATAAAGTGGCTGGCGAACGTGTGGCGCAGAACGTGAGCGGCTTGACCGTTTAAACGGGGGAAGGTGCGGGAAATAAAACGATATACCGTAGAATAACCAATGCTGAACAGTGGGCCTGCTTTCTCTGGGGCGATCTCATTGTACAGTGATTCGCTGATTGGCACTGCTCTGGTCTTTTTGCCTTTCGTCTTCGTGAATATCACTTTGTTTTTGCTTATCTGCGCACTTGTGAGTTTTGCCACCTCACCAAAGCGAGCGCCTGTTGAAAGGCAGAGCTTAACAACCTTCATTAAATCTGGGTGCGTTGTATGAGCTTCAGCCGCCGCAATGAGCTGGCGAATTTCATCTGTAGTCAGAAACTCCATTTCATCTTCATGCAATCGGAACTGACGCACAGACTTCAACGGGTTCTCCGATTTCCATTCACCCATGCGCTGCAACTCAACAATCACAGCATTCATTAAATCCTGCTCATTGTTGCAAGTCCGAAAGCTAACGGCAGAACATTTTCCTTGCTGGTCTTCAATGTCACCGGCTAATCGCTTTGCGCGAAAGTCGGTATACATGGCAGGGGTGAGCTTATGGTAAAGCGGATCGCCTAAGCCCAAAGCCATGGTTTATCGTTCACCTCTTTCGTGGTGCTCTCCTGCATTATCTGTGGCAGAAAACGCCAGTTTAGACTGTCTTGGCATAGGGGAAGTGGGCAGCCCACATTCTTATCCTTTGTGTACAAAAAAATCCGCTGTACAAAAATAATGAACAAACGATAAAAATGAACGGATGGACAGGCAGCATATATCCTGTACAAATAATAGAAGTGTACAAAAAAAATGAACATGACAAAAAATTGAACAATGCATGGTCAGATGCTAAATTTAAGCCACGAATTGAATGAGTGAACTCGTGGAGTCCAGATGTACGCAGAAGTGCAATCAAAGAATGTATTTGACGTAGAGGCCTATCTCAAACTCATGCAAGAGGAGTTTGATTTACCGTATAAAAAATTCAATTACATCCATTGTGATCGCGAAACATGTGCTGAGCTGGCGCGTAATGGCTATCCAACGCTTCGTCTGCATCATGTCCCGAAAGCAACGGGACACTCCATTCCACTATTTATGAGTACCCGTCACGCTTTTGGTGAGGACAAATACGTTTTGGTTTCAGACTACATAAATCCATCATTTGCAGAATCGCTCAAGCAAAATAATATTCAGTTTCTAGATAAAAACGGCAATGCCTACCTCAAGCAAAAACCTTTTTATATTTATGTGCGCGGTAACAAAAATAAGTCAGCGTCTAGCACCAAAGCTAGCAACCCGTTCGGAAGAGCTTTTAACAATAAAGGTTTGCAGGTGGTGTTTGTACTGTTGACCGCCTCAGCTCCATTTGATTTGACCTATCGCGACTTGTCTGAGCGGGCGGGAGTATCCCTTGGGGTAGTTGGTCCAGTACTAAAAGACCTTGAGGCAAATGGGTATATTGACATGCACTACAAGGGAATCGTGGATCGTAGAGGTTTGATCAAAGCATGGACCAAGAATTATACTCGTTTGATCAATCGGAACCAAACTGAAGAACGCTTTACCACAGAGTATGAGGACTGGGACTCACGATTCATGTCTTTGGCTGATGATGCTTTGATTGGCGGAGAGTTCGCTGCAGATAAATACACCCACTACCTCAACTCACGCAGCGCGAGGGTGTATGCAGACAATCAAACTTTCAAAGACATACAAAAATCTCTCAGATTGAGAAGGGTCAAGCCCGGTGAATATCCGCTAACTGCGATAGAGCATGTGACCCCATTTACATTTATCGATGTGCTTCGTGGAAAGAAAAGTCACTTGGTTCACCCGCTCATCGTGTATGCCGAGCTTTTAGCATCAAATGATGCTCGGAATGCAGAAGTGGCAGAGAGGTTGTATGAAAAATGGCTTAATTGATATCACTGGAAAACTAAATGATGGGCATGTCGATATATATAGTGATGTTGACCGACTGACAAAAGAACTCGATATTGAATATGTAGTTGTGGGGGCTATGGCCCGTGATCTGGTGCTTGCATTTGGGTTTGGTGCGAAGATCACACGAGGTACCCGTGATGTAGACTTTGGAATATGTGTTAAAAGCTGGGGGCAATTTCATCAACTGGCTGAAAGGCTACAAAGCTCTGGGTTTGAACGTGATCGGAGTATCGAGCACAGATTTTCGCGTATCTGCAGTGATAAATTGCCTTGGGAAATCGACGTCGTTCCTTTTGGGGGGGTGGCCGTAGAAAATGCCATCGCTTGGCCGCCAAGAGGCGATATTGAAATGAGTGTGTTGGGCTTTACTGAAGCGTGTGAGAATGCGATGCAAGTTAAAGTCAGGGATGATCCAGAGCTTGTTGTTCCTGTTTGCTCACCCGCAGGTATTACCCTTCTTAAGCTCATTTCTTGGCGAGATCGTGACGTCCAGAAAAGGAAAAAGGATGCTGTAGACTTGCTCTATCTTATCGAGAACTATAAAAAAATTCCTCAGGTCGAGGAGTTGCTATGGGCGGATGAGTGGATGGATAAATATGATTTCGATGGTGATAAAGCTTCTGCGGCAAAGCTTGGGCACGATGCGAAAGCGATTGCCTCACCAGAGACAGTGGCATACCTCAAAGCCGAGTTGTTCGAACAGCCTCAATTAATGGAAAGGCTGGCACGGGAGATGGTGAGCGCAACTCGTCACATTGAAGATACAGAAGCATATTTACAAAGCCTGTCGGAGCAATTTTAAACGATCCACATATAATGATTATGTGAAATAGCCGATAACGGTTGTCCTTAATGCCGTCAGCGTCACCGAATTTCTTTTAGTGCATGTTACCGACGGTATAAGCCAATCTAAATTTCAGTACCAATTCCCACTAACTTAGAGTAGAAAGAGAGCCCAGACTCATCGGTCGTCGCCACTTTGTCGCCATTAAATTCAAGTTGTTAAGATAACTCAATGATAATATTAAATATTTCCATGCATGCTTTAGATTGCCACATTCTGAATCATCCGAACCGAGGCCAATAAGCGTGAAGCTCGTTCTTGGTCCGATGGAAGGTGTGCTTGATGCATTGATGCGTCAAATGCTGACCGAAATTAACGGATACGATCTGTGTGTTACCGAATTTGTGCGCATTGTTGATGCGCTGCTTCCACCGCGTGTTTATCACCGTATGTGCCCGGAACTCGAAGCGGGGGGTAAAACCGCTTCTGGGACACCTGTTCGCGTACAATTGCTTGGTCAATCTCCACAATACATGGCGGAGAATGCAGCCCAAGTGATTGAGCTTGGTTCTGCGGGGGTCGATATCAATTTCGGTTGCCCGTCTAAAACGGTGAATGGAAGCAAAGGCGGCGCTGCGCTGCTCAAAGAACCTGAGCTGTTGTTCCAAGTAGTGAAAGCGGTACGCAATGCCGTTCCCGCTGGCAATGTGGTCAGTGCCAAAGTGCGTTTAGGGTTTGATGATTGCTCGTCGTATCGTGAGATTGTTGATGCAGTGCAATTAGCGGGTGCAGACGAAATTGTGGTGCATGGTCGCAGCAAAGCGGATGCTTACAAGCCGGGTACAGTACGTTGGGATTTGATCGGTGATATCACCCAGCGCTTGCGTATTCCGGTAACAGCGAACGGCGATATTTGGAACCAAGAAGATGCACTGCGCTGTCAGGCTATGACTGGCTGCGACACCTTAATGGTGTGCCGTGGCGCGTTGAATGTGCCCAATCTCGGCGCTCATATAAAACGCGGCGAAGCCATGATGTCATGGCACGCTGTGTTGGCGCTGTTGGTGCGTTACTCTGAATTTGAAATTCGTGGCGATAAGGGCTTGTACTACGCGAACCGTGTGAAGCAATGGTTCAGATACTTGCAAGTGCAGTATCCTCAATCGAATGTTCTGTTTACTGAAATTCGCCAATTGAAAGACAAGCAGCAGATTTTGAATATCATCACTAAAGCACTGTATGATGTTGAAAGGCAGGTTGCGCTCCATCCTGAAGAAGTTGTGTCAGCTTAATTGATGCTTTTTGTAAAATGCTTCGAAAAATATAATCAATTCTTCAATGTGCTATGTGTTTCCAGCTTGGTGTGACTCAGACGTTATGATGAACTATTCGTTCATCATAACGAAAGAGAATGTAAACGCGTTGTATGGGTGCTCCCCGCGCCGTAGGGTATTTCGGTGATTGTCAGCTATCGACGTAAACTAAATTGGCTACATGGTCATCGCCGCGACAGTGGCTGCTGATGACGACTCTGTGCAGCGCCAGATGATTAAGCTTCAAGACTTTTGCTTGGTGAATCAATAAATACCAAAACTAATCGCAAATTCCAGTATGTCGTGTATCCATTCATCAGAAATCCTCTATTCTCCTCGACTTTTTAATCTATCACTTTGGATATCACTCTTTTCGACACTAAAGTTCGGGAACATTTTTGATATGGATATATTTAATCATGAAATACTTTGTTGCTATCATCCTCTTATTTTTTCCAATAGCTGCTTTAGCAGCTACTTGTTTGGATGAGGGAGGAATAAGTGTAGATATCGGGGTTACTACCGTTGAAGACACTAGCTCCATTGTTAAAACGGGATGTACAATGGTTTGTACGACTTTTTGTGACAAGGATGGGAACTGCACGACCGTTTGTACCCCACAATGTTGGTTTGGGAAAATTGATAACTCTTCTCAAGGTGCAGGTGCCCCAATGTGCCCACGAATGATGAACCCAGTTGATCATCTTGTTTATCCAATATATTTCAATGAAGTTGCCAAGAGAAATAGCATCGGAGATTCGCAAAGATGAAGCCGCTCCATTTTGCTGTTGTGGGATTTTTTATCGGCGCAACATCAGGTGCGCTAATTACCTATCAAGTACTCAGTGGCGACATCGAAACCGATGAAGTAGCTAATGTAATTGTGCGAAATTTTCCCGTTAGTGAGAAAGCATCTAGTATCGAAGTGTCAAAAGACACCAAAATTCAAGAGGTTGATAAGCCGCTTAATGAAAAAGCTCACACTATTAATAACATTCGAGTTGGGAATAGTGATGGGGGTTTTGTTGAAGAGGGCACGAATGAAGTCTGGCAAACGGTTGACTTAGAACCTTCTCTAGTGACTAATGATCTCCATTTACCAAAGCAAGGTTCTGAAAGAGATGATGCCTACGATGCACTCTTGTTATCAACTGAAACCAATGCTTTATTTGAGAGGTTTAATCAAAAGCACATTGAGTTTCGAAGTGAAAATACAGCACCGGAGTGGCAATTTGAAACACAGCAGAAAATTCACGACTTCTTTGGTTTATATGTCAATAAAGGTGGTGTAAATCTCGATGGTATAGATTGCAAATCTAAAACTTGCGAGTTACGGGTCAGTGGTGATTTGGATTCATTACAACCGGGACAAGCTGTCTGGGACTTTATGAAAGAGCAAACTATCGGATTCAATGGTTTGGTGAGCATTGATAGTAATGACCAAACTGAACAGAAACGTCACTTCATCTATTTGATTGGTATCTCGGGATGATAATTAGTACATCAAAAGTTGCCTGCTAAGCAGCAGGCGGTTTGATTTAGCTGTACTGATGTCAACGATTCAGTGAAGTATTACTCAATACTGATTAAGAACTCGACCCGAGAGAACACGTCTATCGATTCGAGCTGACCAGCTTTCTTCTGATAATAATGCTGTGATCATGCCTCGTGCAACGCGTACGGCTTCAACGGGCTCCAAATCAGCCAGAGGACCAGCCAGAAACGGTGAGAGGGCTGGCATAAATCGTTGAAGCATCTGTTCGTCTTTTCTTGGCGTGTCTCGCTCTCCAAGCAGAGGGCCTGGGCGCGCAATCAATAACCGTTTAAAGCCCATGTCAGAGATGGTGCGCTCCATTCTCCCTTTACATCTTAGGTAGTGAGACGGTGACCAAGGGTGGCTAAATAGACTAGATACCACAGCGAGGTGTTTAACGCCCATTACCGCCATCATGCGTGCCACTTTCACGACCAATTGATAATCAACGGCTTCCAATGCTTGCTTGGATCCAGCTTGTTGTTTTGTGGTGCCAAGAGCAATGTAGCCTTGTAAAGGCACAGGCCATTGGGGTTGCCAGTGTGTCACAGACAAGTCTGGGCTCTGATGAACAATGATTTTCTCAGATACAACAGCAATAGGACGACGCGTGACAATGTGAATATGCGTCACATTTGGGTCGCCCAGCAATTGATGTAATAACTCGTCACCCACCAAGCCTGTGGCTCCGGCAAGAATGACACTTCGAGACGATGGCAAGAGAATTTCCTTTCGTTTTCTGTCGCCGCTAAGGCTACCACGGTTTGTGCAAAAAGATTCAAGATGTTAGCGCGAATATTTGGTAAAACGCGAACTATTGCACGTTAAAATCAGCGCTAAATTTGTGGAAATAGTAGGGGCAGACTGGGGTAGCTCGGGTATATCTAGCGATAATCGGTATAATATCGACAACTTTAATTTTCGAGAACCGTAATGACAACTTTGGTTGAACTGTCAGAAAACTGGGAAGGCATGCCTGCGACTTTTATTGAAGGTGCACTGCTTGCTGCGAACCTTTCACCCGCACCGCTTGATCCCGCTTTGTGGCAGCCTATTTTGTTGACTGGTGGTGTAGATGAAGACAACATCGAACCTCTGACGACGGAGCAAAAGCAATCCATTATGCTGCGCTTTGAGCAGCAATATGTGGCGCTGATGAAGCATGAATATGTGTTGCCGCAATTACTTTCACTCGATGCAGCTCGCCACGAGGGTCATCAAGCCTTTGCTGAAGGTTTCCTTGCCGTTTGGCCTCATATTGAAGCTGCTTGGCAGGAAGTGACTGTCTCTGATGGCAGCCGTCGCATGTTGTCAGCACTGATGACTACCATGCTGTTTCTTCACGATGAACAGGGCACTCTGGCGCAAATGGAAGAGGCGGGCTTAGCGTCGTTGCCGTCACCAGAAAAATACTATCAGCAATTGGCATTGATGATTAACGAAGTCGCTCTTGCCGCAGATGAAGTACAGCAAGGTTCTGGTGCTCGTGCAGTTAACCCTTATAAATCAGTCGGACGAAATGACCCTTGTCCTTGCGGTAGCGGGAAGAAATTCAAGAAGTGTTGCGGTAAATGATAACCGCTCCGGTTCTTGTGGTTGCTGGTGTCATCACCGACGGTGAGCGTGTGTTAATTACCCAGCGCCACGGTGTTGAAGGCGAAGCGGGTCTCTGGGAATTTCCAGGAGGTAAAGTCGAAGCGGGTGAAACGGATCAAGAAGCCTTGGTGCGTGAGCTGGTGGAAGAGTTAGCGATAAATGTGGAGGTTGGTGAGTTCTTAGTTGAAACGCTACATCACTATCCCACTAAGTCCATTTTACTGCGTAGTTATCGTTGTCTGGCTGTGGCTGGAGAGTTTACCTTGCATTGCCATCAAGCCATGGCATGGGTTTCGCCCGCAGAACTAGACCGTTATTCGTTTAGTGGTGCTGACCTACCGCTTGTTAGTTATTTGCAGCGGATTTGAATGCAGTTGTAGATAGCAGACAGCAGAGCAATAAAAATCCCAGCGTAGGCTGGGATTTTTATTGGTGTAGGCATTCAGGTTAGCGTCTAGAACAAGCGACGCTCACGTGGTTTACCGAAGAACTGTGACAGCACAACAAGCCCAAATACGACAAGCATCGCGCCGTAAATGATCACCAGCCACTGTGGCATGGTGAGTGTCATGAATTCCCATACGATTTTGCTGCAATCACCGCTGGCTTCAAACATCCACGGAACCCATTGGTTAAGTGGCGCCCAAGACGGGAACGAAACGAAGATGTCACAGGTCGCCCCAAAGAGATCATTTGGGTCTGGGAATTGATAGCCAACGTGTTCAATCGATAGCTTAAGCCCCCATCCCGCTGATACGCCCCATGCCGCGAGGCTGAGCCAGCGGAACATGCCGTTGCTTGGTGCAATCATACCGATGAGGCCAGCTCCAAGAACGCCTATCATGGCAACGCGCTCATAAATACACATCACACAAGGTGCGAGATTCATGATGTGTTGGAAGTACAGCGCACAAGCTTCGAAAGCAAATGCAGACAGCATCAGCAAGAACCATGCACCGCGTCCGCGAGATATTTGATTGAAGTAGGACAACATAGGTTACAAATCCGTTTTAAAACAAAAAAGCCCCACTTGATTGTGGGACTTTGATATTCAAAGGTTTATTGGACAGAAAATCAATACTTAATGACCAGTAGTTACTGCGCCAACCGCTTCAACTGTACCGAGTGAGATCCAACCTACAGAGTCGAACCAATCCGTCATTGGAATTAGCAGTAGTTCGATACCCGCCAAGCCAACCAAACCCATCACAATGGTGTATGGCAAAGCCATGTAAACCATCTTCCCGTAAGACAAACGCAGCAGTGGAGCAAGCGTTGATGTTAACAAGAATAGGAACGCAGCTTGACCGTTAGGTGTTGCTACCGATGGTAGGTTAGTACCGGTATTGATTGCGACAGCCAACAGTTCAAATTGTTCGCGAGTAATCATGCCTTCCGTCAACGCCGCTTTTACTTCGTTGATGTAAACCGTACCTACGAATACGTTATCAGACACCATAGAAAGCAATCCGTTCGCAATGTAGAACATGGTGAGCTGTGCGCCACCTTCCATTTGCAGTACGGCAGCAATGACTGGGGTAAAGAGTTCCTGATCAACGATAACCGCAACCACCGCAAAAAAGACGGCAAGTAGTGCGGTGAATGGCAGAGCTTCTTCAAACGCTTTACCGATGTGGTGCTCGTCAATCACACCAGTGAAAGAGGTGGCCAGAATGATAACCGTTAGGCCAATCAAGCCCACTGCAGCAAGGTGCATCGCCAGCGCGATTACCAAGAAAACGGCGATACATGCTTGAGCGACAAGTTTCGCCACATCGATGTTTGTGCGTTTTGCGCGTTCGGCAGCGTCAAACTCTAACAAGATGTTACGTACGTTTTCTGGCAGCTTTGTACCGTAGTCAAACAAACGGAACTTCTCAACGACCACACAGGTGATGAGACCACAAATGAGGACAGGAAGAGTGACAGGTAGCATGCGAATAATAAATTCGCCGAACTGCCATCCTGCCTTCTCTGCAATGATAAGGTTTTGTGGCTCACCAACCATGGTCATTACACCACCAAGTGCAGTACCGACGCCGGCATGCATGAGCAGGCTACGAAGAAAGGCACGGTATTGCTCAAGGTCATCACGGCTTAGATCGTCACCAAGATTGTCATCAGAAGTGTGGTCATTGTCAGCAGACCCGCCTGAAGCGACACGGTGGTAAATAGAGTAGAAGCCAACAGCAACACTGATGATAACGGCGATTACCGTTAGGGCATCCAAGAACGCAGAAAGCAGTGCAGCAGCGGCGCAGAAAGCCAGAGAAAGCAGAGACTTTGATCGGATACCAAGCAGTATTTTGGTAAACATGAATAGCAATAGCTGCTTCATGAAGTAAATGCCTGCCACCATAAAGATAAGCAATAGCAAGACTTCAAAGTTGGCAACAAGCTCGTGTTTAACGGTTTCTGAGCTTGTCATACCAATGGCAACGGCTTCGATGGCTAATAGACCACCGGGCTGAAGAGGGTAGCATTTTAATGCCATTGCCAATGTGAAGATGAATTCAACGACGAGCAACCAACCGGCGACAAATGGGTCAATTGCAAAAACAATAGGGTTGATAATCAAAAACGCGATAATCGCCGCTTTGTACCAATTGGGCGCCTTACCGAGAAAGTTCTTGGTAAAAGCATTCCTTAGCGTAATGGCCATGTCTGTGTCTCTGTTCTTATTAGAAAAAGCAAGTCTTCTTGGGGGCTTGAAATGAAGATGTAAACAAGCTGTTGCGTTTGGAGATGGTCAGGTTTCTCTTTTGCGATTTCTGCTGAATCAAGCAAAGTAAACATGCGAATGTTCAATCACTCGGCAAAAAATCGCCATTGAAACCCATCGCATAGGCAAACTCGGAGCACACAATACAGCGACTTTCCAAACAGTCAACAATCCTTTGCATGTTAATTAAATTACTGGAGTATGTTACGAAAAAACGAAACGCGAATCGGTTCGTATCGAAATACTTTGTAACATTTGGGCGCGCTTATTCTATGCGTGAGTCTGGTTGTATACAGTGATGCGGATCAAGGTTAAACAGTACGTTGGTAACTAGTGGGCATTTATTCAGGCGTTTAGACTAACAAGATGGTCTTAAGCTTCGTTTGGTAAAGGAAACGTTCCGCCCGTGTAAGGAATGTTGATAGAAATATGTTGGATATGGTTCCTTATGTGGAACGCTGATGTTACGTCAGGTTATTTAGCTAACTGTGATGTATAACAGTAAATCAAGGCTAAATGCGCCCACGTGAAGACACGGATAGGTTTCTAGGTGGTAACCTTCAGTGGTATGATGAGTTATTAAACAAAATAAGAAGCAACTTGGAAACAACACTCAATGGTTATAAAGGCGGACAGCCCGGCAACGTTTGCTGAGAAATACATTATCGAGAGCATTTGGAATAATCATTTTCCTCAAGGTTCAATTCTTCCTGCAGAGCGTGAATTGTCAGAGTTGATTGGTGTGACTCGTACAACGCTTCGTGAAGTGTTGCAGCGCCTCGCTCGTGATGGATGGTTGACGATACAGCACGGCAAACCAACTCGTGTTAATGACTACATGAATACCTCTGGCCTGAATATCTTAGATACTTTGGTTACGCTAGAGGGTGAAGATGTCCATGGTGTCCTTGAAAACTTGTTGTCTGCGCGTACCGATATCGGTGGCGTATACATGCGTTATGCTGTGAAAAATGACGCGCAAGCGTGTGCTGCCTTGATTGAGAAAGTAATCAGTCGCTGCGAGTCGTTGCTAGCGAGTGATAGCTTCTCGAGCTTTGTTGAAGCGGTAGAAGAAAAGCCTGCTATTCAGCAGGATGTTAAAAAGATTTTTGATTCATTCGGCAAAGTAGACACTGAAGTCTGCGAAGCGGTGTGTCGTGGTCGTGCATTCAACCATTACGACTACATGCTCTTCCAAGGTATGGCTCAACTTTCTGGCAACAAGGTATATGTGTTGACCATGAATGGGATGCGCAAAATATACTCACGCGTTGGCGGCTACTATTTCATGGATAAGCATGCTTGCGAGTTGGCGTTGCAGTTTTATCGTGACCTACTCAGTATTTCGGTTGAAGGTCGTCATGGTGATGTTATGGATCGTATCAAGCAATACGGTCGCGAAAGTGGCGCCATGTGGTTTGTTAACCGTGACACCATTGCGAAACTGATGGAACAAGAAGAAGCGTAATAGGCTTCCAAGTTTATGCATAGCATCAGGTTAAGCATCGCGCTTTAGCCAACCATCGCGTTTTAGCCAACAAAGATGCCAAAGCAAGAATAAAAAAACCGCCTACTTGGCGGTTTTTGTTTTTCTGTACCCTAGCGCTTTTAACTGGGCGGGTTGTTCGAGGTATTCGTGTTCTAGGTTCTAGGTTCTAGGTTCTAGGTTCTAGGTTCCCGGGATTAAATCTGGGTCAAATTGCGGGCGTTTTGGACACGTCGCGATAATCTTCCCTTTTCCATCCGTTGTTTCTTCTTCCAATATGACTTCAAAGCCCCACAAGCGATGTACGTGCTTTAACACCTCTTCATGTGAGTCACCGAGAGGGATTCGGTTATGTGGCACGTAGCGGAGGGTGAGTGCGCGATTACCACGCAGATCCACATCCCACACCTGAATGTTGGGTTCATGGTTGCTGAGGTTGTATTGCGCAGAAAGTTTTTCACGAATTTGTCGGTACCCTTCTTCATCGTGGATGCAAGTGACTTCAATGAAATTCTGTTTATCGTCATCGTTAACGGCGAAGAATTTCATGTCTCGCATTACTTTGGGGGACAGAAACTGACTAATGAAGCTCTCGTCTTTAAAGTTATGCATGGCAAAGTGCATGGTCTCTAACCAATCTGAGCCAGCAATTTCGGGGAACCAATATTTGTCTTCTTCAGTTGGCGACTCACAGATACGTCGAATATCTGTAAACATCGCAAAACCTAGAGCGTACGGGTTAATACCACTGTAGTAACGGCTATTGTATGGCGGTTGTGCTACCACATTGGTGTGACTGTGCAAAAACTCCATGATAAAGCGATCAGTGACGAGCCCTTCATCATAAAGGTGATTTAATATTGTGTAGTGCCAGTAGGTCGCCCAACCTTCGTTCATCACCTGCGTTTGTTTTTGCGGGTAGAAGTATTGGCTGACTTTACGCACGATGCGAACAATTTCGCGCTGCCAAGGCTCAAGCAACGGCGAATGCTTTTCGAAGAAATAGAGAATGTTCTCTTGCGGCTCAGAAGGGAATCGCTCCACGGTTTTTTCACGCACTTTCTCGCTGGTAGGAATGGTGCGCCATAGGGCGTTAACTTGGGTTTGTAGATAGTCTTCACGTGATTTTTGACGCGCCTTTTCCTCCGCCATGGAGATTTTTTGCGGTCGTTTGTAACGATCGACACCGTAATTCATCAGCGCATGGCAAGAGTCGAGCAGTTTCTCGACGTCATCAACGCCGTATTTTTCTTCGCACTCACTGATGTATTTTTTGGCAAACAGCAGGTAATCGATAATGGAGCCTGCATCTGTCCATGTTTGGAACAGATAATTGCCTTTGAAGAAAGAATTATGTCCGTAACAAGCATGAGCCATGACCAAGGCTTGCATGGTGATGGTGTTTTCTTCCATCAAATAGGCAATACAAGGGTCAGAGTTGATGACGATTTCATACGCCAGCCCCATGTGCCCGTGCTTGTAGCCACGCTCTGTTTCGATGAACTTCTTACCAAATGACCAGTGACTGTAGTTGATTGGCATGCCGACGCTGGAGTATGCGTCCATCATCTGTTCAGCAGTAATGATTTCAATTTGGTTGACGTAAGTGTCTAGCCGATAGTGTTCAGCGACTCGTTTTATTTCGTTGTGGTACTGGTCCAGAAGATCAAATGTCCAATCTGGACCATCGCTGAGCGTCTTCTTTTTGTTTTTTGCTGCGACTGCCATGGAAGTCCTCCTTGGATATCAAACCCGTATGAAAAGAGAGGTAAGCGTTAACTTACCTGTTTCTTAAATAGCTCCCGGAAGACGGGGAAAATGTCTTCTGCTGAACGAATATTCTGCATAGCGAAGTTTTCATAGGCTTCATCAAGTGCTTCATATTCGCGCCAGAGGGTTTGGTGAGCACGGCGTGTAATTTCAATGTATGCGTAGTAGCGAGTCACTGGGAGCAGCTGTTTCTGTAACAACTCACGGCAACCTGGTGAATCGTCGGCCCAGTTATCACCATCCGAAGCCTGTGCGGCATAGACATTCCATTCATTCGACGGATAGCGCTCTTTAACAATGTCGTTCATCAAGCGAAGGGCACTCGAAACGATGGTGCCACCGGTTTCTTGCGAGTAGAAAAACTCATGTTCATCCACTTCTTTTGCTTGAGTGTGGTGGCGGATAAATACCACTTCCACGTTTTTATAAGTACGGTTGAGAAAGAGGTACAGCAAGATGTAAAAGCGTTTGGCGATGTCTTTGGTTGCTTGATCCATTGAACCCGATACATCCATAAGACAAAACATGACCGCTTGGCTGCTCGGTTGTGGTCGCTTCTCGTAATTTTTGAACCTTAGGTCAAACGTATCAATGAAAGGGACGGCTGCGATTTTATCTTTCAGCAGGTCAATCTCTTCTTGAAGTTGTTTTTCTTCTAAAGGCTGGGCGGGCTCTGAGCGTTTTAGCGCTTCGAGCTCTGCTTCCAGTTCTTTCAGTTTTCTGCGTTTCCCGGCACTCATTGCTGTTCGACGAGCCAGCGAGTTTTGCAGGGAGCGAACAATAGCGATATTGGAAGGAACACCGGTCGCTTTAAAGCCAGATCGGTGCGTTTTGTATTCTACCAGTTGGGTGATTTGATTTTTCTTCAGGTTCGGCAGTTCAAGGTCTTCGAACAACAAGTCTAGGTATTCGTCTTTGGAGATTTGGAAAACAAAATCATCCTGACCCTCACCATCAGGGCTTGCTTGACCTTCACCCGCACCACCTCCGCCGCCACCACCGGGTGGACGTTCGATGCGATCGCCTGTAATAAATTGGTCATTGCCAGGGTGGACAGCATCACGCTGTCCCCCTTTACCTTGTCGGAACGTTGGCTCTCGGATGTCACGAGAAGGGATAGTGATACTCTCACCACTATCCACGTCAGTGATAGAGCGTTGATTAACAGCGTCAGCAATCGACTCTTTGATCTGTCGTTTGTGACGGCGTAAAAAACGCTGTCGGTTCACTGTACTCTTGTTCTTCCCGTTGAGCCTTCGATCAATAAAATGCCCCATAAGCCCCCCGTATTTCGTTACTTCATTAACCGCCTGATTACGAAGACTTACGCACGCGCAGGTACCATTCAGACAAGAGTCGCACTTGCTTGCGGGTGTAACCTTTTTCCATCATTCGAGCGACAAAATCATCGTGTTTCTTCTGCTCCTCGGTCGAGGTTTTCGCATTGAACGAAATGACCGGTAGCAACTCTTCTGTATTGGAGAACATTTTCTTCTCAATAACAGTGCGGAGTTTCTCGTAGCTTGTCCAACCTGGGTTTCTGCCTTCGTTGTTGGCGCGAGCACGGAGTACAAAGTTCACGATTTCATTTCGGAAGTCTTTCGGATTACTGATACCCGCCGGTTTCTCTATTTTTTCCAGCTCGCTATTGAGTGCGGAGCGGTCAAACAGTTGACCGGTATCAGGGTCACGGTATTCCTGATCTTGAATCCAGAAATCTGCATAAGTGACATAACGGTCAAAGATATTCTGGCCGTACTCAGAATAGGACTCCAGATACGCGGTTTGAATTTCTTTGCCGATGAACTCGACGTATTTTGGAATCAAGTACCCTTTGAGATGCTCGAGGTATTTCTCTGCAAGATCTTGTGGGAACTGTTCACGTTCTATTTGCTGTTCGAGTACATAGAACAAGTGGACCGGGTTAGCGGCCACTTCTGAGTGGTCGAAGTTGAAGACGCGAGAAAGAATTTTGAACGCAAAACGCGTTGAAAGTCCGTTCATGCCTTCGTCGACACCAGCGTAGTCTCTGTATTCTTGGTACGACTTGGCTTTTGGATCGGTATCTTTCAGCGTCTCACCATCATAGACACGCATTTTCGAGAAAATACTCGAGTTTTCAGGCTCTTTTAGACGTGACAAGATACTGAATCTAGCAAGAATATCGAGCGTGCTCGGCGAGCAAGGCGCGGAAGACAACTCACTGTTTTGCAGTAGTTTGTCGTAAATCTTCATTTCTTCCGACACACGTAAACAGTAAGGCACTTTCACGATGTAAACGCGATCGAGGAAGGCTTCATTGTTTTTGTTGTTTCGGAATGTTTGCCACTCAGATTCGTTTGAGTGAGCGAGGATCATGCCATCAAAGGGAAGCGCAGAGAGACCTTCTGTCCCGTTGTAGTTGCCTTCCTGCGTCGCAGTAAGTAGCGGGTGCAGCACTTTGATGGGCGCTTTAAACATCTCTACGAATTCCATCAAGCCTTGGTTGGCTTTACACAATGCGCCAGAGTAGCTGTATGCATCGGGGTCATCTTGAGAGAAGTGTTCGAGTTGACGAATATCGACTTTACCAACCAGTGATGAGATATCTTGGTTGTTTTCATCACCCGGTTCCGTTTTCGCAACACCGACTTGATCAAGAATAGATGGACGGACTTTCACGACTTTGAACTTGCTGATATCACCACCAAATTCATGTAAACGTTTAGCGGCCCAAGGCGACATGATGGAACGTAAGTAACGTTGCGAAATGCCGTACTCGCTTTCTAGCAATGCGCCATCTTCTGTTACATCAAAGAGACAGAATGGGTGATCATTCACTGGGCTACGCTCACCATTAGCAGTGAGAATGTAGATAGGCACTTTCTGCATCAAGCTTTTGAGTTTTTCGGCCAGTGATGACTTACCGCCACCAACAGGGCCTAGTAAATAGAGGATCTGTTTACGTTCTTCTAGACCTTGTGCAGCATGCTTGAGATAGGAGACGATTTGTTCTATCGCTTCTTCCATCCCATAGAAATCTTCAAAGGTTTCGTATCGCGAGATGACGCGGTTTGAGAAAAGCCGGCTCAACCGCGGCTCGTGCGCGGTATCGATCATTTCTGGCTCCCCAATGGCCATCAACAAACGTTCGGCTGCATTGGCGTACACACTGCGATCTTCCCGGCATAGGTCCAGAAATTCGTGAAGGCTCAGCTCTTCGTCTTTAGATTCTTCGTATCGTTGACGATAGTGGTCGAATATACTCATGGTCCTGCCCCCTAAATCGTGCTGTTATCAATAAGAAAGGATAATGGCGCAGTCGCTTTCATATCCTTACCTTTTTAAGATTAGTAGCAACTGATCAAATTGCGTGGTTGAATTCGTTGTTTTTTCGATATTTTTCCCTTTTGTGATAAGGCTTTGTATTCAAGCTGTAACTTCCTCATCGCAATGAACTTATCAATACGAAGTGAATCACGCTTACGATTAATGCCTCGCTGATCTGTATTATTTTGTGGAAGCTATTGGGGGGAAAGGAACGAAATAGGGGAGGGGTATGGAAGTAACAAAGCCGAAACGGGGTGTGTTCCGGCTTAGAGTGTTGAGTATTAGCTTGTAATTATTGGCAAGCAATAACGGTAGATAATATGTGTTTATCACCTGCTTCCAATGAAACACTGCGGTCATGGACAGCAGATTCTACGCACACCATGGTTTCGTAGCTGTTGTCTGCCATGTCACCCATGCTGATAGACAAATCTTTCCATGGGTTCCAAACAACGACCGCATTATGGCCATGGTTGGTTACGGTAAGACGGCGTTGGTAGCCAAGATCTTCAACCACGACAGTTTCTTCAGCGTGTGTATAAATTCGATCAACTTCCTGATCAAACTCCGTGTTACCGCCGCTAGGGTGACGAACACCAGCCGCGATGTACTCATTGCCGAGTTGAGAAACGGTGGTTTTTGAGATATCACCAATATTTAGATAGGTATGAAGTGCGCCACCGACCAGAATGGGCGTGTTACCTGTGTTGGTAGAAACGAGGCTAACCTTCAGCGTGTCGCTGACCTCCATGATGATTTCCGCATGGAAAGCATGTGGCCACACATCATGAGTATCAGGCGAATCTGCCAGCGTGAGACTGATAATCACGCCATTTTCATTTTCTCTGTGCTCGTTGAGTGTCCACTCGCTGCTGCGTGCAAAGCCGTGTGACGGTTCTGCTGCTTTACCAAACCAAGGCCAGCAAACGGGAATACCGCCACGAATGGCTTTATTACCGCTAAAATCGGCTTTCTCACTCATCCAAATGACATCTTTTTTACCCGATGGCTGGAAACTAAGTACGTGAGCACCAAAAAGAGAAATGGCAGCCGTTGCTTTAGGGTGAATAACGCGGAGCACTTTAATGCCGTCAAGTTCGCAAACGGTGACATAGTCAGACAGGACAGCAGTGGTTGGAAGCTGATTAACATCCATGAAATTTGCCTTTTGAATCTGAAATTTAGATACAAAAAAGGCGGCCAATAAGCCGCCTTTTGTCACTCATGCCTTAAACAGGCAATCCGGAATGATTACTTAGAGATGTGAGCAATCAGGTCCAGAACTTTGTTTGAGTAACCGATTTCGTTGTCGTACCAAGATACAACTTTAACGAATTTGTCAGTCAGAGCAACACCAGCTTTAGCATCGAATACTGAAGTTTGAACTTCACCGATGAAGTCTTGAGAAACAACTTCGTCTTCAGTGTAGCCAAGAACGCCAGCCATCTCGCCTTCTGAAGCAGCTTTCATAGCAGCACAGATTGCTTCGTAAGTTGCAGGGTTCTTCAGGTTAACGGTTAGGTCAACAACAGAAACGTTTGCAGTTGGTACGCGGAACGCCATACCAGTCAGTTTGCCGTTTAGTTCTGGAAGAACAACGCCTACTGCTTTAGCTGCACCAGTTGATGATGGGATGATGTTCTGAGAAGCACCACGACCGCCACGCCAGTCTTTAGCAGAAGGACCGTCAACAGTCTTCTGAGTTGCTGTGGTTGCGTGAACAGTAGTCATCAGGCCAGATTCAATACCGAAGTTGTCGTTCAGTACTTTAGCGATTGGCGCTAGGCAGTTAGTTGTGCAAGAAGCGTTAGAAACGATGTCTTGGCCCGCGTAAGTGTCTTGGTTAACACCCATTACGATCATTGGGGTCGCATCTTTAGAAGGACCAGTCAGAACAACTTTCTTAGCACCAGCAGTGATGTGTTGGCGTGCAGTTTCGTCAGTCAGGAAGATACCAGTTGCTTCAGCAACTACGTCAACACCTACTGCATCCCACTGAAGTTCAGTTGGGTTACGCTCAGCTGTTACGCGAACGGTTTTACCGTTAACAACTAGGTTACCGTCAACCACTTCAACAGTGCCGTTAAAACGACCGTGAGTTGAATCGTACTTTAGCATGTACGCCATGTAATCTACGTCGATCAGGTCGTTGATTGCTACAACTTCGATGTCGTTACGCTCAACAGATGCACGGAATACGAAACGGCCGATACGGCCAAAACCGTTAATACCTACTTTGATAGTCATTATGTTGCTCCACAACTTTGATATCTAGTGAAAATGAAACTGGTAGTAAAATTACAGAATCAGTATCACCCATGCAAGTAAAAAACCCACCTAAATTGCTTAAAATCAAAAAACAGTACGGATTATTTCTACAGCACTAAACAAATTTTTGGTGTTTTACAGGGATTGTTGAAAATCATGTGCCACTTACTGACACGAGGGACTGCGCATAGTGTTGTTGATTCGTGTTTAATACTAACCAAAAAGTATGGGAAGAATATGTGCTTCAGTGCGTGCGAATATTGAGAATCACACGGAGATAGGGAACGTTGTGTTTTATGTCATTAAAAGACAAAAGAAAATGAAAGTTCATGCATATCGTGATGGGGTGGCTATTTTCGTTGGGTTGATGAAATATTTGCCGTTATCGGTATTGAAGTTGTGATGAAGTGGGCGATGCGAAGTGACTAAACTGGTACTCAATAGGATTTAGCGGTAAGAAAAGAGTGAGACGCAAAACTCCCAAGTTAGAGGAAGTCATGACGACCCATTCAGAAAAAAACTGGAAAGAAAGCCTTTCAGATGAAGCCTATAAAGTTTGTCGTTTAGGTCACACCGAAGCGCCATATACGGGTGAACTTCTACATCAACACAAAAACGGCTCGTATCACTGTGTATGCTGCGACGCTTTGCTTTTTGAATCGAATACAAAATTTGATTCTGGCTGTGGTTGGCCTAGTTTTGATGCTGCAGTTGAAGGTGCAGTGAAATACGTGGAAGACACTGGGCATGGCATGGTTCGAATCGAGATTCGTTGTGTGAATTGTGAAAGTCATCTTGGGCATGTATTCGACGATGGTCCGACAGCGACAGGCCAGCGTTATTGTGTGAACTCGGTTGCCATGACGTTCGATGAAACAGAAGATTGAGTGAGTAAGGCTTGCTCTAAGATGTTGAGTGGAAAAAGCGTGCACATTGCACGCTTTTTTATTGTTACTCTTTGATATCTAAGAATTGTCGTTGGAGGGGAGTGCGCCTAATTGGTGCAACATATTGGCATTGAAATCTCCCCCTTCGACCGCGGAAGCAATGTCATCCGCGATGTCTGCAATTTGGTGCCTTCTTGAATCTTCCATCGGGTATAGCAATTTGAGTTGCTGTTCTTTGGCAATGGCGAGCCCCATTTCACCGCCCACTAACGCCCACATGTATGCGTGATCGAGTTTTCCGATCGAGTGATTTGCCGTTGCGAGTGATTTGATGACGTCAGGGATGGTTTTTTCTTTCGTACTTCCACCGCGCCCATCATAGAAAGCGAGTGATTTCATGAGTAAATCAATGGTGTGTAATTTGTCCTTGTCAACGTAATAAGTCGCCAGACCAAGCTGCATTTCAGGCGAATCAAGGTATTCGGTTTCTTCCAATTTCAGAAACTGCTCGAGAGCGTCTTGGTCACCTTGGGTCCATCGATAATATATGATGGATGGTTGATAAGAGTTTTTGAGTTCTTGTTCTAGTCTTTCAATCTCATCATAAGCATGGAAAAGCGCTTCGGTGCGTAGGGTCTTCTTGGATTTTAGTGTGGTTGTTTCAATTTGGGCAGCAGACTCCATACACTTGGCGTATTTCTTTGTGAGCTGTAATTCGTCAAATTTATTGAGGTCAGAAGGCTTCTTAACCACATCAAAACGAAGCCAAATCAGGTCGGTTCTCTCGTGGCGACATTGGCCGTCATTGACGTTTAACTTTTCACATATTTGAGGGTAATTCTCGCAAAGCTGCGCACTACTTCGGTTGCTTTCAAAGCACCCAGACAACAGCAAGGTACTAAATGCGGCAATTGCCACTTTGATTGGAAGTGTAATATGACCTTTATTCATAATGGCTGAGGCTCTTTCGTCGCTGTCTCTCATTTATGTCGAGTGACTTATAACATAAACACCTACTATCAGTTTATCTTCATTTCTCGAGTTTTGCGTGAGTCCACAGACATAAAAAAGACCAGCATAAAAGCTGGCCTAAGTTTTTAAGAGGGTTCGTCACACAAGATCGGCACCAGTATATGTGACGGTTTCTGCATCTGTCCAAATTGTGACTTTGTCATTTGTGGCGCTGTCTATAAATACATAGGACTGTAGATCAGCCGCTTGGGTTGCATTGATTCCCATTTTTTCGAGCATTGCAGGCGTGATAAATGCGTTAACCGGAGCGGAAGCGTTATATTGCCAACGGTCACCCGTGACATCAAAGGTATCGTCGCCGTCACCGAGCCACGCAATAAATCCCTGCCAGTCACTATTGTCGGTAGCATCTGATTTGGCATCTATCTGATGGGCGTTGACTGTGATGGTTTGATCGCCACTATCACCCAATACCGACTCTACTCCTGCAATGACATTGCCAGTGACACCTGGCGTGCCTTGGTAGAGTTCACCTGTGAAATCGGCATGTGTCTCCCCAAAAACGTGCAAAGTATCGAATCCTGTTTTGGCATCGTAAATTTGCAGATTAACTTGTTGTCCGCCACTCAGCGTTTTTATTTGGCCTTGAAAGTCGTTACTGTCAAAAACAAACGTGTCGGAGTGGGTGCCGCCTTTGAGTCTGTCTTGGCCTTCTTGACCATCAAGGTAGTTATCTGCACTGAACCAACCTCCAAAGAGGTAGTCATTGCCGTCACCACCGAGCAATGTGTTGGAACCTAGATTGCCAAAGATGGTATCGTCACCGTCACCACCGTCTAAGTAGTCATTACCAGTATGGCCTCTTAGGGTGTCGTTTCCGTCGCCACCGTAGATCTGATCGTCACCTGCATTGCCTCGCAGGTCATCGTTGCCATCGCCGCCATAGATCTCGTCATCACCCGAGCCACCGAAGACCCGATCATCGCCGCTCTCAGCACTGATGTAGTCATCCCCTTGATCGCCACGAATAAAGTCGTTACCTGTGCCAGCCCAGACTTCATCGTCGCCATCGCCGGCTCGTATGGTGTCATCACCATTTTGTCCTTCGATATAATCGTGACCGGAACCTGCTAGTAAGGTGTCATCTCCATTTCCACCCCACAATTCGTCATCGCCAGCCCCACCTTCAAGTTTATCGTCACCATTTTGACCATACAGCTTGTCGTCGCCAGCGCCGCCATGAAGGTGGTCTTCACCGTTTCCGCCCCATGCCGAATCGTTCCCATCGCCACCAGAGATGATGTCATSGCCGTCACCACCGACGATGTAGTCATCTCCACCTTCGCCGTAGAGCTCATCATCACCATCATAGCCATACAAGGAATCGTCACCATGGGTTGCTGTGTTGCTGTCAATTTCTTTGACTGTAATGCTGACTTTAGAAGGGGGGATGTTTGTATCGACGGAATTCAGGTCTAAGGGTGTCCACGCGAATGATGATAGATCGGTTGATGGGATGGTAAAGAAAACGAGTTTGGCGCCACCTGCCACATTAATATCTAGCGCTGATCCGCGCTCTGCAAGGTCAACGTAATTAACAATGATATCTTTGCTGATCACGTTGCCTGATGCGTCAACTATGGCATAACCAAGGCTCTTCTCTTCGGTTGACGCAAAATTAAAGTCAGAAAGAGTGACAGAAATAAATGTGTCGCTTTGAATGTCATAACTGCCATCAGGATTGGATGTTAGGCTTTGAACCTCAGAGGAAGAAGAATCACCGAAAATGATATCATCACCGTCGTAGCTGCGAAGCGTATCGTCGCCAAGAAGGCCGTAGATCTCGTCATCGCCAGCTGTACCTATTAGGTTGTCAGCTGAATTGCCGCCTGTAATGGTGGACATGATAGATTACCTTGTTGATTGGGCTTTAAATCAAAAACACTGAGCGATACTGAGCTCAAAAAGTGAGGGCAACGTGATGCCTTCACTGGATTATCAAAAAGCAGGTACCGCTATTGATGCGATTTCACTGCAACTTGATTGGGCTTGGACCTCATCGGGTGACAAATTGGCAAAACCTTTGGATTTGCTCAAGCAAGAAAGTGCGCATTCATTATAAAATCAGTACTATTAGACAAGTATATTTGCATGATGCCGAACCAAAGCATGGCAAAAGTATGTTTTGAAGCATGATGAAAGATTGGTCGTTATTTTTGAAGTTGTTGGGCGTTTTGTTTTAAATACTCTGAAATGGTATGGATTAACAGACAAATATGCTTGAAAGTCAGACAAGGAATCCGAGGAACGAAAATGGATATTGAACAGTTGTTGTCCAGCATTACCCCTGATGCTTATGAGCGTTTGAGCTACGCCGTTGAAACAGGAAAATGGCCTGAAGGGACTTCTCTTACGCAGGAGCAACGTGACCATGCCATGCAGGTTGTGATGCTTTATCAATCTCGCCACAATACGGAACCTCAGCACATGACAGTGGCTGCGGGGGGCGACATTACGTTGAAGTCAAAAGCAGCACTTAAACGTGAGTTCTCAAGCAATCAGGAAACCATTGTTCAAACAAACGTCAACAACGACTAGTACGAACGACTGATATAAAAAAACGGCATTTATGCCGTTTTTTTTGTGCCCAAAATGCTAGCTAGCATCATCTAGAAGGTTAGCGTCTAGAGGGTTAGCTCTCCGCGAAGGTCTTGTTGAAGCAAGTTGCGGACATTTTCCATTGGCAAGTCTTGGCTCAACAGATAGTGCAATTTTGCTAATGCCGCTTCTGGGGTCATGTCGTATCCGCTAAGTACCCCTGCTTCCGCCAAGGCACAGCCAGTTGCATAACCTCCCATGTTCACCTTGCCGGCGAGACACTGCGTGAGGTTGAGCACGATCACGCCACGGTTTGTGGCTTCCCTTAATAGCCCTAACAGTTCTTTGTTTTGCGGGGCGTTACCCACACCAAACGTTAACAATATCATGGCGTTAACGGGTTGTTTAAGTGCATTGCTGATCACGTCTGGCGAAATTCCTGGGTACATCATGATGATGGCAACAGGCTGCTCAGTGATGGTATGAACTTTGAATTCACCTTCTGGTTTTTTATCAATTTCAGCACCGTGAAGCTGAATGTTGATTCCAGCCTCAAGCAATGAAGGCAAGTTAGGTGATGTAAAGGCATTAAAGCCATCAGCGTGAGATTTGGTGCTGCGGTTGCCGCGAAGCAATTGGTTGTTGAAGAACAGAGTCACTTCGTTAATCGGGTAGTTAGCCGCGATATGCAGAGAGTTCAATAGGTTTGCTTGCCCATCGGAGCGCAATTCTGCCAGTGGAATTTGTGATCCTGTCACGATCACTGGCTTGTCCAAATTCTCCAGCATGAATGACAACGCTGACGCAGTGTATGCCATGGTGTCGGTACCATGCAAAATCACAAAGCCGTCATAGTTGTCATAGTTATCACGAATGTCGTCAGCGATACGCTGCCATTCTGCAGGCGTCATGTCTGCTGAATCAATCAGCGGTGCGTATTCGTGAATCGTGAATTCAGGCATCTCTGGACGATGGAATTCCGGCATCTGTTTCAATTGCTGTTGCATGAAGCCAGAGACGGGAATGTAACCTTGCTCTGATTTCAGCATGCCGATCGTGCCGCCAGTGTAGGCGATATAAATGTGTTTTCTTTCCATCTTCACAAATTCAATGTTGCCGAGGTCGTGGCGGCATTATACGTACCAGAGGCGCGAAAAAAACCCCGGCGCTTGCCGGGGAGTTCTCAGTTCTCGTAATAACTGCAATTTGGACAAAGCGCGTATTGTCCATTTGGGTCATTGAAGTTATTTAAGGTGTTTATTTCGTTCACGGCGGTGTTAGCGAACTGTTGCACTATCGGTGATAGCTTCACGTTCATGCCAAGCTCAAACTTCACCATGACTTGATTGACAAAGTCATAGATGAACTGCTGCGCTGGGGTGAGTGGTTCTTCAAGCCAGTTAAGTGAATAGTCTTCAAGTTGCGCTAATTCTGCAGCCACGGCAATCGCATCATCAAAGTCACCTAACTGATCGACTAAGCCGCGCTTCATTGCGTCATAACCTGTCCAGACTCGGCCTTGCGCCACGTTATCGACATCTTCAATTGAGAGATTACGCTGGCTTGCAACAAGACCGATAAAGCGCTGGTAGCCGTTCTCAATTCCCAGTTGCATGATGTCTGACACGCCCTCTGGAAGCGCTCGTGTAACACCGACGCCGGCAAACGGGGTCGTGCCGATACCATCGTTGTAAACGCCGTATTTAGCGAGTGCATCTTCAAACGTGGTTAAAATACCAAAGATGCCAATCGAGCCGGTAATCGTGGTAGGTTGCGCGAGAATACGATTCGCGCTGGTCGAAATCCAATAACCGCCAGATGCTGCGACACTCGACATAGAAACAACAACGGGTTTACCTGCTTCTTTCAGGGCTTCTACTTCGTTGCGAATCACTTCAGAGGCAAAAGCACTACCCCCAGGGCTATCAACACGAAGCACGACCGCTTTTACTGCATCGTTGAGGCGTGCATCTCGAAGCAGTGCAGCGGTCGTGTCTCCACCCACTGTGCCTTCAGATTCAAAGCCATCGACAATAGCGCCGCTAGCAACAACAACAGCAATTTGTTCGGCTTTAGGCATATTGAACTGAAACGAAGAGTAATCGTACATGCTCACGTAGTTAAAGCTGTCCTCTCCATCACTGCCGAACTTCTCCGCAAGTTTCATGCGAATTTGTTGACGGGTTAGCAGTTCGTCCACCAAACCTAGTCGTTGAGCGAGAAGTGCAAAATCGCCGTTGGCTGCTTTTAGCTCTTCGAGCAGGGTTTCAGTATTCGGCGATAAGCGATTAGCATCAATGTCGCGATTGGAAGCAACATCTTCGACAAAAGCACCCCAAAGTTGGTTTAGCCAAACCGCGTTGGACTCTCGTGCCTCTTCTGACATTTCTGTGCGGGTATAAGGTTCAACGAAAGACTTATAGGTACCAACGCGAAATACGTGAGTGGTAATGTCTAGCTTTTCCAATAGGTCTTTAAAGTACAGATTGTAAGTACCATAACCACGTAGCAATACGGCGCCATCAGGTGCCATGTAAATATCATCTGCGTAGCTCGCCAGATAGTACTGACTTTGGTTGTAGTGACCACCAATGGCAACAACAGGCTTACCAGTGGCCTTGAATTCATTAATGGCTTTTGCGATGTAGCGCAACTTGGTGAGGCTGGTTTCAGACATATCTGACAAGCTCAGCACCATACCGTTAATGTTATCGTCCTTTGCGGCGTCGCGAATTTGTTCAACAATATCAAAGAGGACATTTTCGAACTCGACTTGCTGACCAAACAGATTGCGCGTAGCAAAATCGTAAGGATCGATTCTACGTTGCTTTTCTACGATGGGGCCTGAGATATCGAGCAACAGCGCCTGAACCGGTTGTTCAACGGGTTCTTGCTTTGCGACGTAATCGTCCGTCATGACGTAATAGATCATGACAAAAATGGCGATGAAGAGCAGGTTCAACACCAATTGACGTGCGAAACCTAAAAGCTTCCAGCACCATTTCAGAACATTTCCTAGAAATTTAAAAAGCGTTTTCATTTGTTTACCCAGCTTCTTTGCATGTCTGTAATCGTAACCAATCCTGTTTGGATAACCTAGCTTTGATTTATGTTGTAAAAATGTAAACAAACGTTTGAAACTTCTGTTTGACGGGTTTATGGTTGTCTCATCAGAATAAAAATGACGATGGAAGCGTAGATAATGAACTTGCCGTACCCTCACTTACTCGCGCCACTGGATCTTGGTTTTACGCAATTGAAGAATCGCGTACTCATGGGGTCAATGCACACAGGTCTAGAAGAATCGAACGACGGTTTTAAAAAGCTAGCAGCCTTCTATGCCGAACGGGCTAAGGGTGGTGTGGGTTTGATTGTGACTGGGGGCTTTTCACCTAACTTCCGAGGGCGTTTACATCCACTGAGTGCGCAATTTAGTAGTGGTCGCGCCGCTCGTGCTCACCGCACGATCACGGACTCTGTGCACCAACATGGCGGAAAAATCGCCTTACAATTGCTCCATGCTGGGCGTTATGCCATGCACCCTCTCGCTGTGAGTGCATCAGCCACTAAATCACCGATTTCGAAGTTTGCACCGTCAGCAATGAGTGAGCGACAAATCTTAGGCACAATAAAAGATTTCGCTAAAAGTGCTGAATTGGCCCGTGAGGCGGGTTATGACGGCATTGAAATTATGGGGTCTGAGGGATATTTGATTAATCAGTTCATCTGCGCTCGGTCAAATACCCGTTACGACGGCTGGGGTGGTAGCTACCAAAACCGTGTACGTTTTCCCATCGAGATTGTGAAAGCGGTGCGTGAGCGAGTCGGTCATGATTTCATTATTATTTTCCGCCTCTCAATGCTTGATCTGGTTGAGCAGGGGAGTACACATGACGAGGTGGTTGAACTGGCGAAAGCACTTGAAGCTGCTGGTGTGACCATTCTAAACACGGGCATTGGTTGGCACGAAGCCCGTGTGCCCACGATTGCAACACAAGTTCCGCGCGCTGCATTTAGCTGGGTAACCGAACGATTGAAAGGCGAGGTATCCATTCCTCTGGTTTCGTGTAACCGGATCAATACGCCTGACGTAGCGGAAAACATTCTGTCGAGTGGTCAGGCTGATATGGTTTCTATGGCTCGTCCATTTTTGGCTGATGCGGAATTTGTTAACAAAGCAGAGCAAGATAAAGCTGATGACATCAATACGTGCATTGCATGTAATCAGGCATGTTTAGACCATGTGTTTAAGGGTAAGCGCGCAAGCTGCTTGGTTAACCCTCAGGCATGTTACGAAACCGAGTTGGTCATTTCGCCTGCAGTGAATAAGCGACGAGTCGCCATCGTCGGCGGTGGTATGGCTGGAATGTCCTGTGCGGTGACTGCGGCTGAACGAGGCTTTGATGTGGTGCTGTTTGAGAAAAATGCCGTGCTTGGGGGGCAGTTTAATCTGGCAATGCAAATTCCCGGCAAAGAAGAGTTTCAAGAATCTATTCGTTACTTCACACGAAAAGTGTCGCAATTCAACATTGATGTAAGACTCAATCAATCTGCCGATGCTGACACCTTGAAAGAGTTTGACGAAGTGGTAATTGCCACAGGCGTGAAACCGCGAATGCCTGCTATTGAAGGTATTGACCATCCTAAAGCGATCGATTACCAAACGCTTATTCGTGATAAGCCAGAACTGGGTGACCGCGTTGCTGTAATTGGCGCAGGTGGTATAGGCATTGATGTCGCGACCATGATTACCGAACCACAAGATCACACCTTGGAAGATTGGTTGAAAGATTGGAGTATCGACCAAAGTTTGTCTCACGAAGGTGGGCTATTACCGCAGCCACATTATGTTGCTCAACGTCAGGTTTGGTTGTTGCAACGTAAGACGGGAAAAGTGGGTAAAGGGCCAGGTAAAACAACGGGGTGGATACATCGCAAAACACTCGAGAAGCGTGGCGTCGAGCTGTTAGGTGGGGTGAGTTACGAGAAAATTGATGATGCGGGTTTGCATATTACACTAGAAGGCCAGCACCATATTCTGCCCGCCGACCATGTAATAATTTGTGCGGGGCAAGAGTCCGTGAATGAGCTCGTCGCGCAACTCGACGGGCTGGGTAAGCAAGCACACATTATCGGTGGTGCAGAAAAAGCGGGCGAACTTGATGCGAAGCGAGCTATTCGTCAAGGTGTCGAACTCGCTATCTCTTTGTAGTTTATGCTCAGTGAGTTCTTACTGTTCACTTAATCCCACATAACCCGAATGGAGTTGTTCCTTCGGGTTTGTGTTATTTTGGGTGCAACAAACGCAAATTATCGTAATCAATATTGGGGCTCTCATGGACGCATTACACTTACTGACTCAACGTCGTTCTATTCCTCGTTTATCTGCACCGGCTCCCGAAGGGGAAGCTCTGGAAAATATGCTGGCTGCTGGGCTACGAGCACCTGATCATGGTGCGCTAACCCCGTGGGAGTTTGTTGTGGCAGCAGGGGAGGGCCTGGATAAGCTTTCTGCTATCTTGAAAAATGCAGCGCAAGCTGACAATGAAGAGAGCGCAGTGATAGAGAAAGCGGCGAACTCTCCTTACCGTGCCCCAATGGTTATCACTGTTATTGCTCGCACCAAGCATCACGACAAAGTTCCTTTGATTGAACAACACATTTCAGCAGGCTGTGCAGCGCAAGCCATGCAGATGGCTGCCGTTGCTCAAGGTTTTCAAGGGTTTTGGCGAACGGGGAAATGGGCATATCATGCCGCTGTTCGCGAATCGTTTAATGTTGCTGGTGATGATCAAATCGTTGGTTTTCTCTATGTCGGCACGCCAGATTGTACGCCTGCAAATGCGCCGAAACGCGATACTAGCAAATACGTTTCCTATCTCTGATTTCGTTAGTATTCAAGCTCGCAATTAACTGGATAAATATCCAGTTAATTGTTGTTAACCCCCTTTATTTTCGCTAAATTGTCAGCAATAGATCCGTAAACTGGTTTCCCCATGGCCCGACTCTTTATTGCAGAAAAGCCCAGCCTAGGCCGCGCCATCGTTGCAGCACTGCCTAAACCTCATAAAAATCACGAAGGCTATGTTCAAGCTGCCAATGGCGACACTGTCACATGGTGTATTGGTCATCTTCTTGAGCAGGCTGAGCCTGACGCCTACGATGAAAAGTACAAGACTTGGCGATTAGACGACTTACCCATTCTTCCTGAACCTTGGATTCTCAAACCGAGAAAGTCGGCGGCAAAACAGCTGACTGTCGTGAAGAAATTGTTGAAGCAATTTGATGATATTGTTCACGCGGGTGACCCTGATAGAGAAGGTCAACTGCTGGTGGATGAGGTGTTTAGTTTTGCTAAATTGCCTGAAGCGAAGAAGCAGCGGATTCAACGCCTCTTGATCAATGATCTCAATGTGTCAGCAGTGAAGAAAGCGCTGTCGGTCATGCGAAGCAACTTAGATTTCGTGCCGCTTTCGGTATCAGCCCTTGCTCGCTCTCGAGCTGATTGGCTTTATGGCATGAATATGTCACGGGCTTATACTCTGCTAGGGAAACAGGCCGGTTATCAAGGCGTCCTGTCGGTTGGACGCGTGCAAACGCCGGTACTCGGTTTAGTTGTTCGTCGCGATCGAGAGATAGCGGCATTTGTGCCAAAGCCGTTTTATCAGTTGGATGCAGTGATTCCTTATCAGGGCAATGAGATTTTCGCGCGCTGGCAACCCAGCGAATCTTGTCAGCCGTGGCAGGATGATGAGGGGCGCGTTTTATCGCGAAAGCTTGTTGAAAACGTTGCCCAGCGAGTTGCTAACCAACCCGCCACTGTGGTGGTGTCTGAACGCAAAGGAACAAGGCAAGCTCCTCCGCTTCCTTACAGTCTCTCTGCACTGCAAATCGATGCGGCCAAGCGCTTTAACATGAGCGCCGCGGATGTGTTGGCCTGCTGTCAGTCTTTGTACGAAAAACACAAGGTGATCACCTACCCACGTTCAGACAGTCGCTATTTACCAAAAGACCACCTAAAAGAAGCGTCAGCGGTGACATCGGCAATTGGTAAAACTGCCCCCTCATTGAGCGACGCAGTAAAAAATGCCAACTTGTCGCTTAAGTCAAAAGCGTGGAATGACAGCAAAGTTGAAGCGCACCATGCCATTATTCCTACGGGGAAAAGTAGCCAAGTCTTGAGTGGCAGAGAGAGAGATGTCTACGAACTGATTGCTCGCCAATATCTGATGCAATTTTATCCTTCCGCAGAGTATGTTGAAGCGAAATTGGATTTCGAGATTGCCGGAGGCATTTTTGTCGCCAAAGGAAAGCAGTTGACGCTTCCTGGGTGGCGTCAACTGCTGACACGCGATAACGCATCGCAAAAAGAAGATATTGAAAGCCAAGTTCCCGCACTGGATAAAGGAACCGTGCTGACGTGCCATCGTGGGGAAATCAAAGATTGTATGACCGAGCCGCCACGACATTTTACTGAAGCCACATTACTGCAAGCGATGACGGGGATCGCCCGTTTTGTGAAAGAGGCGGCGCTGAAAAAAATACTCAGAGATACGGATGGACTCGGTACAGAAGCGACGCGTGCAGGTATTCTCGAGTTGTTATTTAAGCGAGGTTTGCTCTCTCGTGAAGGAAAGCAAATTAGGGCGACTACGTCAGCATGTGGCCTTATTGATGCGTTACCTGAAAAATCAGCGTATCCCGATATGACGGCGCATTGGGAAAGACAGCTTCAAGATATGGCAGATAAAAAAGGGACATATCAGCCCTTTATGGCGGCGTTGGAGTCGGAGCTGGTGGATTTGATGGCATCGGTAAGAAAAGGCCCAGTGCCGGACAGTTTGCGCTCGCTACCTTCACAGCCAAATCCGTTCAAAAAACGAAAAGGAAGCGGAGCGTCTAAACGTAAACGTTATAAAACAAAAGCCTGATTTTTACCGCTACTTTTAGCTTCGTAAAGCGCCACATCAGCATCAATGAATAATTGTTGCTGATTGTTGGGTTTGTCAGGAATACAGGTTTTCCCTCCCGCGCTGATAGTGACATAGGGTGCGATGGGCGAGGCACCATGAGGGATTTGTAGTGAAGAGACAGCCTTTAATGCTCGCTCTGCAACGGTTTTTGATTCCGCTTTGGTAATACCAGGAAGCAAGAATACAAATTCTTCACCGCCAAATCGCGCGAGGGTAGCACCGGCTCTTCGCTCAACGTGACTCAAGGCTTCAGCCACTTGAGCGAGGCACTTGTCACCTAACGCGTGGCCGTACATGTCGTTATATTGTTTGAAATGGTCAATATCAACGATCAATATGGTCAGAGGCGTTTGGTAGCGCATGGCTCTTCGCCACTCTTCTTCGAGCTTTTCATCAAGCATGCGACGGTTAGGGATTTTAGTCAGGCTGTCTTCACGAGAGATTTGATTAAGGCGACGATTGACTTCTTCTAGCTGCGCGGTACGGTCGGCGACGCGCTGCTCTAGCGATTGATTGAGAGACTTCAGTTGGTCTTGAGCATGTCGCTGGATCAAATGTTGTGACATGGTCACGCCAAGCAATTTCAAGAGCTCGCAATGGTAGCTTTTCAACGGTGTTCCCGTGATAAGGTTATCGCAGGCAATCCACCCAATTGGCTCATCCCCATCCCACAATGAAATGGTCGCGTTCCAGCCTGTACCGACTTCTTTGCTGTCGTGGAAAAGAGGAACATCTTCGTTGATGGTTATGTGCTGTTTTTTATCGAGCGTTGTTTTTGCATGATAGTGTTCGTAGATCGCGGTGCAATACCATTGCTCATTCGTCACTGTTCCATGGATATCAGTGCCGTACGTCCCACGCATCAACCCGGTATGGGTGTTGATAAGAAATATGGCCATTCGGTCGAAATCAAGCGCGTGAATACACTCATAAACTGCAGTGTGGAGCATGTTGTCGAGAGAGTGTGAATGCCACAGGCGTAGCGAGATTTTGTGCAAAATATGTAGCTGTTCTAACAATCCTTTTTGCGAACTCACTTCTTGAATGCGTTTCTCTTCTGTTTTTTGGTGCTGCGTCCTTTCCAACAAAAAGGCTTGTTGTTGAAGGTGACTATCCAATGCGCCGGAGAGCAACAGTGACAGCATCTCGCAGGCATGAGGGTCAGCCGGAAAAGAAAACGGCGTGGTCAAAATCAGGGCACCATAAGAACCGCCCCTAATCTTTAATGGTATCAGTTGATAGGAAAGGTCGTCATTAGCACTCGTGTTTTTGAGCGTTGAGAGTCGAGCCAGTAGATCGATATCGCGATTGCATGCAGGCGCCATTGGCGTGAATAGCTGAAAGTGTTTTGGCTTGATATCAGCTAATTGTAACCATTCGTCTTGCTGCTCGTCACGAATCATCAGTTGACAGCGTGCATCAGGAAACTGCGTAGTGAACGCATGCCCAAGTGCAAGACAGAAATCATTTATATCTTTCTGTGGACAAATAGCTTGCCCTACCGTGAGGCAGAATGCGTAATCCAGAGCAATCATGCTCTACGACTCCCTATATAACTGACGAAAACGTGATTTTGGTTCTATTCTTTTTCGGCAGTATGACAGTAAATTTACTGATAACTGTCTGAATTTATATCATCTTCGACAGACGTCACAAGTGACCATTGTAGGTTGTGATGGGGATAAAATGTTTTTTCTAGATGCACTGGTTGCCCGTTATACGCTGGAAGGTTCACGAGATAAAGCTATGAACTATAGGCAAAAATACAGCCAACCAATGTCATCAAGAATAAGAACCATTTAAGAGTATTAGGATTAGCTTTAATAGCAAACTTAACCGCCAACCAAGCACCGACCATTGATCCGATCGCGAGCAATAGACCAGGCAGCCAAAGAATAAGATCGTGCCAGATGAAAATGACAAGAGACACTGACGTGAAGGCGAGCGTACAAACGAGTTTGAGGGCATTCCCTCGCACTAAATCATAACGCAATGTCCCGCAGAGAGCGGCAAGTAACACAAAACCAACGCCTGCTTGAACAAATCCGCCATAGAAACCTGCAATGAGTAATCCAATCCAAGATGAAGGCGTGTCTTTGACTAAACGAAAAGGTTCATCAGCCTGCGGGCTGACGAGGCTAGGCTTGATGAGCATGATGAATGCCATCAACAGCATGGTGCCAAGAAGTAGAGGCTTAATGATGCTTGAGGGAAGCCAAGCCGCCGCTATCGCACCCGTTGCACCGCCAATGAATGTTGGAATGAGAATGGCCACGAGGTCAGTACTTTCAAGGCGCTTATGGTGGCGAAACCCTGCAACGCCAGACACGCTTTGCATGAGTACACCAACGCGATTTGTCGCATTGGCAACTTCAGCGGGCATACCAAGCACAATAAGGGCGGGTATGGTTAGGTTTGACCCTCCACCAGCAAGAGTGTTGATGATGCCAGCAACAAAGCCAAGTACGATCAGTAGTGCGCCAAACTCGATAGAGACGTCCATTTCGCCATCCAGATAAATGTTGGAAGTAGGATACTATCGGAGAAAGTACCAACGAAAAAGCCCGCAGCAAAAAAGCGGCGGGCTCTCAATAAATGGTCGGATATACTGGATTCGAACCAGTGACCCCCACTCCCCCAGAGTGGTGCGCTACCAAGCTGCGCTAATATCCGATTTTGTTGCTCTGAGTTGCAACACTTAAAAAATAAGGTTGAGGGCAACAAACGAGAATGACTCGTTTAATAGCTTCTGTTTGAACGTCAACGGATTAGATGGCGTGATATAGACAGACTCTATACAAATCATGGTACGAATACATGATTTCAGTGTCAATCATCTTTCTATAATAAAGGCGAGTGTTTCAACCATTTGGCAAAAAAAAGGCAGCCACTTGTGCTGCCTTATGCATCAATTTTGTTCGGGGTGGTAGAATCTTTTTAGCTCATGCATAACTTGCATAAGAACCGACAACTGAGGCTTTCCTTCTGGTTGTAACTTGTAGTTACTGTCGTAAATTCGGTAGTTACCGAATTTATCGACAACCGTGGTTTTGTCTGGTTGAACGACAACAATATCACGGCTATCACCGGCGATTACCCATCTGCGTGGCTTGTCTGCCAATTCAAACAGGTTACGGCCGCTAGTGTACATTTCAGACGGACTGTCTGTCGCAAGCATGGACTCCATTAAGGTTGGAACAATGTCTAAATGCGAGCTGTAGACATCCACGTTACGAGCTTCTCGGTTTGGCCAATGGATAACCATAGGAACCTGCAACTGGTACTTGCTGTAATTGGTGTTTGCGCCCCAACTGTTTGATCCGGTTTCATTGAATTCGGTACCGTGATTGGCGGTGACAACGACAATGGTGTTATCAAGTTGACCGTTGGCTTCCAGCGTGTCAAATAGCTCACCTAACAAGCCATCGACATAGTATGCGGCGTTGTTATAGCTGTTTTTTAAAACTAAGGTTGTGTGTTCGCCTACGCTGGCTAAGTCGTTGTCGAGCGACGGCTGGAACGGGCTATCGTAATCACCACCTTGTTCATATTCGGTGACGCTTTTTAGTTCAAGATAAGCAAACCAAGGTTTTGTGCTATTGCCCTGCTTGATCCATGTGTCGAGGTTGTCTGCAGCCATATGGTCAGCAACCCATGTTTCTTCAGACACGACATCTTTGACGCCATTAAGGTGTTTGCCAAAGATGCTTTGATAATAAATTGGGTTTTCAAAATTGTCGGCGCTGAAGAGGCCGAAGCGATACCCTTTCTTCTCGAGCGTGTCTACGAGTAGAGGGCTAAGACCTTCTGTTCGTGCACTTTGTGCATAGCTGCCAGGCAAGCCGTAAAATAGGCCAAACAGACCCGCCATCGCATCATTACTGGAACTGTAGTGATTAGAATACGTGACGTTATCTTTACTAAATTGACTCAAGTTCGGCATCACGACAGGGTCGAGCATGTCAGAGCGCAAGCTATCAACCATCACAATCAATAAGTTTTGATTATGGTTTGAAGCATCGGCAGCAAATGAGATTTTTTCTAATGGATAGCGAATGACTTCGCTTTCTTGATTGCCCAACTCGTCTCGACGACGCTGATATTCTTGGCGATCAAGTAGGCCATATTTTTCCATGAAGGTTTTCGCCGTCATGGGATAGGAAATAGGGAAGTTGGAACGTTGTGCCGTGACTGGGCTGTATAAGAACGCATCTGCCCAGATATGGATAAGATGGCTTCCAATGAAGCATACGGCAAACACACTAGCGATAGGCACGCCCACGCGCTTGCGAGACAGTTTTCGAAGCTTACGCCAAACCCATTCCGACATGGCGATTTCTAGCAGGAATATCGCAGGAACAACAACAAACAGATACTGCCAATGAGCATTCATGTCTGTTTTTTCACCGCTAAGCAGCAGTTCCCAAACTAAGGGGTTTAAATGGAGATGCAGGGTTTCAAAGGCGTAGATGTCCAGCAGCAAGACTGTCATGCCAGCTGTCGAAACGAGCACGGCAAACAGCCTCATCAGTCGTTGATACGGAATGAGGAAGCTTGCCGGGAAGATCACCAAAATGTAGACGGCAAAAACCAGAAAACCGAAGTGACCAATCCAGGTCAACAACTGATAGGTTTGTCCGATCAATGTCTCGGGCCAGCCGGATTGCACTATGTAGCGCGTCCCCAGCAACATGGCTGCGATAATATTGAAAAAACTAAACCAGTGTCCCCAGCTAATCAGCTGTGACACTTTATCCTTGTACGTATTTCCGCTGTCTACCATAAAGGCTAATTCTTCTCTTTATTTTGCAACGCGTAAGTTTTCGACGCGGTCTTATTACTCTGTATCGATAGAAGACAGCAGAGCTTGAGCAAATTTTTCCGCAATGACTTTTCGCTGCGCAGCTGGCAGGTTGTTATTCATCAGATTAGTAGCGATGTTACCCACCACCATCAGCGAAAGGTCAGTCGAAGCTTTGTGCTTTTCAAGTACATTGACCACATCGCTCAGGATCTGTTCAACGTTTTTATCTTGATATTTAGAAGTAACAGGCATAGAAACTCTTGTCTTGTGTCAGCAGAAGCCGCGTATAATACCTCACACTTTAGTCTGACGAAAAATGTTTTCAATTATGAGCCTCACGCTTTCAAACGTTATTCTTCATCAACTTAAAAAAGATGGCGAAGATTCATTGGTCGTGCACCTGAGAGATCAGATGCTAACTCATTCACCTTCAACGGAAAATTTGATCAGCGAGATTCATCGCGTCTATAACGCAAAAGCTGGAAAAGGCTTTGGCCAATTTGCTGAAGAAAGCGATGTTGCAAGCTGGTTGAAAGCATGTAGAAAGCAAGAACTCGATTTTCTGTCATTTTCTTCGCAGTCCGCCGAGCGATTAAAAACCGAATTATCTAAGTATCCATTTGCTGATGAAGGGGTGTTGGTTATTGCCGAGTACCGTTCATTGGCGACAGAGTATTTGTTCATTGGTTTGTTAGAGTCCAAAGCGAGCATGAAAGTCACGGACGAACTGGAGATCAGTTCTACGGATTACCTCGATGTGGCCAAAATGGATATTGCTGCTCGTATCGATCTGTCTACGTGGGAAACTGACGCGCAGTCGAATCGCTATCTCACCTACATCAAAGGTCGTGTGGGTCGTAAAGTGGCTGACTTCTTCTTGGATTTCATGCAAGCAGAAGTTGGTATGGATACCAAGCAACAAAACTTGGTGTTGATGCAAGCGGTGGAAGATTACTGCGCGGATTCTCGTCTTGAAAAAGAAGAGAAACAAGAATACCGCAAGCAAGTATATGACTATTGCAATGGTCAGCTTCAGTCGGGCGATGAAGTTATCGTCAAAGAATTGGCAGGTGAGCTTCCTAAGAATGAGCAAGGCGTCGATTTCTACCAGTTTGCTTCCGAGCAAGGGTATGAGTTGGAAGAAAGTTTTCCAGCCGACAGAACTGCTATGCGAAAACTGACGAAATTCGTTGGTGGTGGAGGTGGCCTGTCTATTAATTTTGACAGCATGTTGCTAGGAGAGCGTGTTTTCTATGACCAAGATACTGACACCTTAACGATAAAAGGCACGCCACCGAATTTGCGTGATCAGTTAATGCGTCGCTTAAACACAGAAGATTAGATTCGACAAATAGACGATATTGGGTAGACCGTGCATACGCCTCACTGCGCAACTTGCGAAAGGGGTGTATGCGCTATCTTACAAGTTTTGTCTTTTATGTTTGCAAACTAAGACATATTGCCTAGATTAATTATAAGTGTCGTAAAAATGACGCTTCCCGTGGAGAGCGGGAGTGGAAGTCGCTTCGAGAAAGTAGGTAAACGGTAAAATTAATGCACAGGAAATCATTGTGACGCCACTTCCAATACTGAATCAAATTAGCAAACGACTCATGCTCATTGGACGTCAGAGAACGGCAAAGAATTGGATATCTTTGTTGCTTTGGTGCGGTTTTGTTGTGTCGTTCACCTATGCGTTTTTTTCCTATTCGGATATGAAGCATACCAAAGGTCATGCTACGCATATCGTCAAGTTAAACAATGCAGCGCAACAACTTCGTCAAACTGTTTCAGCGTCAATGTTGAATCAAGATAATGAACGTAAGAATCTCGAGAAAGAAGTTCAGCATTTTCGCTATTTGTTGCTTAGAACAAAGTCACACACGATAGAAGATCGATGGGATGACATTCAACATACGTTGCTTGAAGCCGACGCTTTTGTTGAAAACGTCGACAATTTATTGGCGTCAATTTATGCAGTATCCAAAGTGACTGAGCAATTAAAGCAATTAATAGACTCCCAAACCTCCCCTGAATTGGCCTCAATCTATCAATCGATTGGTACTTACTTGTTGTTTGAACTTCATGGCTTCAACAACGAAGACGATTCAGGTCGTATCGGACGCTTTAACCGGTACTTAGCGGATGTTGAAGACCAGTTGGCGGCACTAGATAACAGCACCGAACAAGTGCAACTTTATGCGTTATACACCAGTTTAGAGCGTATTAATCGTCAATTAGAAAGTGTTGATGAAGTCATTAATCATAAGTTTGTTCGCTCAATGACGCAGCAGCAAGCCTATTGGACAACGCAGGTGATTGAGCGATTAGATACGACGATTTCAATGCTATTTTGGGCGTTTGGTTTGTTGTTCGCACAGGTATTGCTTCAATATCGCGCTCAAGGTAGCGGGCCTGATAAGACGGAAGCGAAACCATCCGTCAAAGAAAGCAGTGCGGACGCCCTAGCACCCTTTAAATATGTTGAGCCGTCAGAACCATTGTTTGATGCCAGCGTTCTGCATGAGCAGTTAGATGGTGATAAAGATGCCATTGAGTCCGTATTGACCATGTTTGTGGCTGAGCACCAAGGTGATGCGGGCCACCTTGAAAAGCATATTAGTCAAGGTCAGACTGCGCGTGCTCGCTCGTTGATGCATAACCTCAAAGGCGTGTCGGGCAATATTGGTGCGTTAGCATTGCAAGACTTTTGTACCCATGCTGATGCAAAACTTAGAGAGGGACAATTGCTTGATATTCTTGTTGTTAAGCAATTTCAAAAGCTGCTGAGTTTGACTATTCAAGCTGTTCTGAAAGAGATGGAGCAATCTCATAAAGCTATTGTATCTTGAGGGTCTTGCGTGTTTGTAAAGGATTTGCCTTGGTATAAAACGATGAGTGTTAAAGCCTTATGGATTGTGGCTTTAATGTTGACTGTCGTTGTTATTACGATTGTGTACGTGCTTGAAACCACTGGCGACAGTATGGTGCGAGAAAGCGCTAACCAACGTGTCGAAGCTCAGGTCGAAACGGTTGCACAGAGCTTGGGTCAACTATCTAATAACGTTGAAACTATTGCATTTTCTTTGGCGAATACCTTGTCACTTGCCGATAGTGAAACGGATATCGAGAAAAAGCTGTCTGCAATGCTGAGCAACAAAAACATTAAACGTATTGTTGCGAGTGGTGGCTTTTGGCCCGAACCCTTCTTATATGATGAAAATCGAGCGAAAGCGTCAGTGTTCATCGAAATGGGACAAGATGGCTTATATTCTCGTATCGATGACTACAATGCAGACTCTGCAGCGCCTTATCACACTGCAGAATGGTATGCGCCAGCACGATATTCATCAGAAGAAGCATATTGGTCAAGAGCATACATAGACCCGTTTACCCAAGAATCCATGGTGACATGCAGTGTGCCTATTTTTGCTGGAGGCAAATTTGCGGGCGTCGTGACGATTGACGTCCGGCTTGCCGAGCTACAGGCTTTTCTGACACGAAGTGGGCAAAAAATTGGTGGGTATATGATGATGTTTGATAGAAGCAGTCGTATTATGTCGTACCCTGAGACACTGTCTGATCAACGTCCTATTTTATTGCCGAGTGTGCGTGAAATTGCAAACTCGCAACCAGATTTTGCAGAGTTAGCATTAGTGATTAGCCTTGCGACTCAAGGCGAGCGATTGGTCACCCAAAGTGACCCTAAGCTTCAAGACATTGCCGAATCTATTGTTTCCTCTTCACCTGATATTGACCTTGGGTACGCGTTATCTGTTGCGACAGAATTGGCGCCTAACCCTTCTGTTTTTCGACCAACAGAACGATTGTTTATTCACCGTCTTGACAATGATCCTATCTTACAAGAGGCGACCGTTGTGTTCGGTCGTACGCTGCCAGATACAGATTGGTTACTGGTGGGGGCGTTGCCCGAACGCCTCTTACAAGTTGAAGCGACCAAACTGAAAAACGATTTGTTTTTTGCTATGGCGTTGGTTGCTATCGTGTTGGTCGGTATTGCATATTTGGCCATACATCTCCAGATTGTCCGCCCCATGGCTCGCGTGCGAAGTGCGCTGATTAGCCAGCGCGGAGATGTTCCTTTCGCCCCTATCGATTATGCCGAGCGTGATGAACTCGGTATGTTGGTGAGTGAATTCAACCAATTGAGCACCAATCTGGTAGAGACCCGAGAGCGAGCAGTGGATGCTGCGCGAGCCAAGCAGTTATTCCTAGCCAATATTAGCCATGAAATCCGCACGCCTATGAATGGTATCTTAGGTGCGTCATCGTTAATGCAAGATGAGCCTATGACGAGTAAACAGGCCGAGTATCTTTCTGTGATCTCTCATTCATCTCGGGGGCTCATGTCATTGATCAACAATATTCTGGACTTCAGCAAAATGGAGTCAAGCCATCTGAAATTGGAAGAAGCACCTTTCGATCTCGAACAGGTCAGCAACTATGTTCGAGATCTCATGTTGCCCACCATTACCAACAAGCCTCAATTGGTGTTTGATCTTGTGTACGAAGAAAATTGCCCGAGGCGCTTCTTAGGGGATGCGCACCGCATTGAGCAAATCGTACTTAATTTGGTCTCGAATGCGCTCAAATTTACCGATACAGGTATCGTTCGCCTTAAAGTGGCGATGAACCAAAACGGTGGACGATACACTGGCGTTAGTATTCAAGTGTCAGATACTGGTGTGGGTATTCCTGCGGATAAATATAGCGTCATTTTTGATGAGTTTCAGCAGGCTGACACATCAACAACGCGTAAGTTTGGTGGTTCAGGTCTTGGGCTGGCAATAACCAAGCAGTTAGTTGATTTGATGGGCGGTGAAATTGCGGTGACCAGTGAGGTTGGCCGAGGCAGTCAATTTACGGTCATCTTGCCGCTTAATATTGAAAAAGACAGTGTTGATACCAAGGGACATGAGTTACTCAAACAGCGCAATGATGCTTTTGCGGGTAGGCACTGTCTGTTAGTAGAGGACAACGCGATTAATCTGATGATTGCTGAGAAAATGCTGATGAAGCTGGGTTTCTCAGTGGATAAGGCAACAGATGGCATTGCCGCATTGGATAAGACCAAAGTGCAAGGCTACGACATCATTTTCATGGATATCCAAATGCCTCTCATGGATGGTTTGGAGGCAACAAGGCAAATTCGTTCTTCGGATAGTTTTAATCATCAAACGCCGATTGTTGCGATGACGGCTAACGTACTTAAAGACGATATTTGGCGTTGTATTAGTAACGGAATGCAGGGACACATTGGTAAGCCACTAAGAGAAACGGATATTTATACGGCGTGCAGTAAAGTGCTGTCTTCAGAGGTCGAAGCCTAAACGTATTCATATACCTAACTACCCAAGGTTCTCTGAGCAAGCGCATCTAGAGGTTGTTTGGGTCTACGACGTTATATTCGGCGGTTCAATCCGCTAAAGCTTGATCCGCATCAAAGGTTTTTGCTCGAACCTGAGCAGAATAGCGCGCCTATGAAAACTGTATCGATAACGTCCGCGAAACGTCGCCAGCCTCTGTGGCTTGTTCGCGCCATGACGTCCCTATATTGCAAACATATTCACCGTGGCAGTCAGCTTTGTCAGCATTGCACGGCCTTAATCGCTTTTGAAGAACAGCGTGTTGTTCAATGTTGTGAAGAGGGCGGTGGTTCGTCTTGCAGAGAATGCAACCGACAGTGTTATCCGGATGCGACTCGCTTGGAAATAAATCACATCGTACGTTGGGCCGAGCCGAAGATGCGTTGGCGTAGACCTCTTATGGTTGCTAGGTATTACGTTTCATCATTATTTCGCTGATCAGTTAGCTAGCTGCAGTGGTTATCTTGCAGCAATTTATCCCTCTCGCCTCTGAAGGTGCACCCGCGCCTGTTTATGTCTCTCTCAATGATTCTAAACACACCTGTTTGCGTGTGTTTTTATTGATCCGCTTGCACCATCTACCGTAAACACGCTGCTTAACTGCGGGGGGTATACTCGCCGTCTCGTTCCTCGAATGGGTGGGTTTTCACCCATTTCCTCTTTTTCATATCTCAAATTTGTTTTGCAATTGTTAATTAATTGTTTTCATTTTTCTGTGTGTCAATTTCCTCAACTAAAGATTAAAGGGAGTTATTACATCGCATGTCGTATCTGGCATGCATGACACAAGGAAAGAGGATTCAGTATGAACAAGCTTAAAACGGTGCTTTCAGCTGTGGCGCTTTGTGCGGGGATGACGGCATTTGCCCATGCAGCACCAGAAACCATCAAATTTTCACATGTAGTTGCTGAAAATACGCCTAAAGGACAAATGGCGTTGAAGTTCCGTGACCTGGTTTCAGAGCGTATCGGCGACAAATATGTGGTTGAGGTTTACCCAAACTCACAACTGTTTGGCGACGGTAAAGAAATGGAAGCACTGCTACTTGGAGATATTCAGTTTATTGCCCCTTCTTTGTCCAAGTTTTCGAAATACACCAAAAAACTGCAGGTTTATGATCTCCCGTTCCTTTTTAAAGACATGGAAGCGGTCGACCGTTTTCAACAAAGCGAAGCGGGACAAGAACTACTTCAATCTGTGAAAGGCAAGGGGTTGGTTGGCTTGGGCTATTTGCACAACGGTCTCAAGCAGCTTTCTGCAAACGATCCACTGCGCATCCCCAGTGATGCGGATGGTAAAAAATTCCGCATCATGAGTTCTGACGTGTTGGCTGCGCAATTTGAAGCGGTTGATGCCGTTCCTTTGAAGAAGCCGTTTTCAGAAGTCTTTACGCTTTTGCAAACTCGCGCTATCGATGGGCAGGAAAACACCTGGTCAAATATCTACTCTAAAAAATTCTTTGAAGTTCAGCCTTACATTACTGAATCAAACCACGGGGTATTGGATTACATGGTCACGACATCCACTGAGTTTTGGATGACACTTCCTGATGAAGACCGTGAAGTACTGCAAAAAGCACTCGCAGAATCCGTGGCGCATGGTAATGCAATTGCCAATGACAAAGTGATGAAAGATCGTAAGAGCATCATGGAATCGGGTCGTAGCGAAATCATCACGTTGACTGACGCTGAACGCCAACAATGGGTTGAAGTAATGAAGCCCGTTTGGAGCCAATTCCAAGACGATATAGGTCCTGAAATTATCGAAGCTGCTGTGGCTTCTAATCAGTAAGTGACGAAGTCCAGCGCAGGGGTTCTGCGCTGGGTTTTTTCGTGGGAGTAGAAAATGATTCGGTTATTACACCGTTTTGAAGAGGCAGGCATCGGCCTCTTACTGGTGACAATGACACTGTTGGTGTTTTTTGAAGTGATACTGCGCTTCTTTTTCAATGAAGGTTTGCTTTGGGCACAAGAACTTACCTTGTATCTCTCTGCATGGCTCGTGTTGATGGGCGCATCTTGGGGGCTTCGGGAAGGCGCACATATCGGTGTGGATGCCGCGGTTAAGCACTTGCCTCCATCTTCACAAAAAGTCGTCACCTTATTGGCCTTGGCCTTGTGCTTGGTTTATTGCGGCTTGTTTCTTTACGGTTCGTGGGTCTACCTGAGCAAAATGAAAATGATCGGTATTGAAATGGAAGATATGCCGATTGAAAAATGGAAGGCGATGTCCTGCTTGATTCTCGGGTTTGGCTTGTTAGCACTGCGCGTTTGTACCATCGCGTATGAAGTATGGACTGGAAACAGGCAAGGGTTCGGGCTTATTGATGAAGCGCAGGAAAGCATGCACCTTGCAGAAGAATTGGCGAATGAAATGGATGACAAGAAGGAGCGAGGCCAATGACCATTGCTGCATTATTTGGGATGTTGTTCCTTTGCATGTTCATGGGAATGCCCATCGCCATCGCATTGGGCTTATCGAGTGTGACAACCATTCTTATCTTTTCAAACGATTCGTTGGCCTCTATTGCCTTAAAGTTGTTTGAAGCCACCAGTGAACACTACACCTTACTCGCGATCCCTTTCTTTATTTTGTCTTCTGCGTTCTTGTCGACGGGTGGTGTTGCGCGTCGACTGATCAATTTTGCTATTGACTGTGTTGGACACATCCGTGGCGGCCTTGCAATGGCCTCTGTCATGGCTTGTATGCTCTTTGCTGCTGTTTCTGGTAGCTCACCAGCAACGGTTGCGGCTATAGGCTCCATCGTCATTGTAGGCATGGTAAAAGCGGGGTATCCGAAAGCGTTTGCCGCGGGTGTTATCGCCAATGCAGGAACCTTGGGCATTTTGATCCCGCCATCCATTGTGATGCTGGTTTATGCCGCGGCAACGGAAGTGTCAGCCTCCCGTATGTTTATGGCGGGCTTTATTCCTGGCTTGATGATGGGCGGTATTTTGATGGTGGCAATCTATATAGTTGCCGTCGTGAAAGGGTTACCGTCTCAACCGTTTCCGGGCGTAATGTCATTGGTTCACTCAGGGCTTCGTGCACTCGGTGGCTTAATGCTTATCATCATTGTGCTTGGGTCAATTTATGGCGGGGTAGCCAGCCCAACAGAAGCCGCGTCGGTTGCTGCGGTTTATGCATGGCTCGTGAGTGTTTGGGGTTACCGCGACATAGGCCCGCTCAAAGACGTACCTTGGCGTCGTGACGGAGAGGGAACAGCGAGCATGCTGATGAGAAACTTTGCGTCTCTTCCAATGGTCATGGTGAAGTCATTTACCGACAAAGAAGTGAACCACGTTGTTCGTGATGCATCGAAAGTTAGTATCATGCTGTTGTTCATCATCGCTAATGCCATGCTGTTTGCTCATGTATTAACGACAGAGCGAATTCCACATACTATTGCGGAAACCATTGTGGCTTGGGGATTACCTGCTTGGGGCTTCCTGATTGTGGTGAACATTCTGTTGTTGATTGCAGGTAACTTTATGGAGCCCTCGGCAATTCTGCTGATCATGGCGCCGATATTGTTTCCTATCGCGATGCAACTTGGCATTGACCCCATTCATTTAGGCATCATCATGGTGGTGAACATGGAAATAGGCATGCTGACGCCACCAGTTGGGTTGAATCTGTTTGTGACGGCAGGTATCACTGGGGAGAGTATGGGATGGGCAATTAAAGCGGCGCTGCCGTGGTTGAGCCTATTGCTGATTTTCCTGATACTGATCACTTATATTCCAGATATATCGTTGTTCTTGCCGAACTATCTTGATTCGTTGCGTGGCTATAAATCCTGATGTAACGACCAAAGATAACAAAAAGGGGCGAATTCGCCCCTTTTTATTTGTTCGTTTGCTTACGTCTAACCAGCGCCAGACTTGCGTTGTAGCAGGGTAAGCACACTAGCCGACGAAGAATACTTATTCCGCCAGCTTCTCAAGCACTGCTTTCAGTAGCTTGATGCGTGGTTCAATAGAGTGAAGCTCAAGGTATTCTGCGTCACTGTGGAAGCCTGCACCGATAGGGCCTAAACCATCAAGAGTGGGTACACCTAGCACGGCAGTTAGGTTTGCATCAGAGCCGCCGCCCACTTCCTGCCAAGTGATATCGATACCCAGATCTTTTCCGGTTTCTTCGATCATCGCCATGAGGCTTTCCGTTTTGCTTGTCGGTGCCATGGCAGGTTTGGTTGCTTCGCGTACCAAAGAGACGGTGACGCCATCAACAAACGGGGTTTCCGTCAATGCGCGGATTTTAGTGTCTACTTGCGCATATTCATCGTTGTCCCAGAAACGCACATCAACCACTGCTTCTGCGTGTTGAGGAACGATGTTCGCACCGTCGCCGCCATTCACAACGCCTACGTTCAGGGTGGTGCCTGTTTCGAAGTCCGTCATCGCGTTCAAGGCTAGGATCCAATGCGCCATTTCAGTGATTGCACTGCGGCCATTTTGTGGTTCATTACCTGCGTGTGCCGCTTTGCCGTGGAACGTCATTCTGTAACGTGCCATGCCTTTGCGTGCTTTTACCAATGAGCCATCAGCACGTGCTGCTTCAGCAACCAGTACGTGGCGCGCATCTTTCGCCACTGACTTTAGCCATTCTTCTGAGTGCAGTGAGCCAATCTCTTCGTCTGGGTTCATGCAAACACAGATAGACAACGCATCACGAACACTCAAATCCAGCTCACGCAGTGCGTATACTACGTTCAGAAGGCCTGACTTCATGTCTGAAACGCCTGGGCCGTATGCACGGTTTTCATCGTTGCTCATTGGGCGTTCAGCCGCGGTACCCACTGGGAATACGGTATCCATATGACCGATCAACATTACATCGATGTGATCTGCTTCAGGCTTGTTGCGGATCTCAAGACCCACGCCAGCAATACCACAATCAACACGTTTGATGTTCCATCCGCCCATGTCTTCGTATTTTTCGGCCATGATGTTGGCAATCACTTCGATGCCTTCAACAGTCAATGTGCCGCAATCTAAGTTGATCAGGGGGCGTAGTTCTTCTAGATAGGTGTTCAGAGAAAAGTTCATAGCAACTCCGGAAATCCGTTTGGAAAGCAACGCCGAGCCTTTATTGAATAAGAAAGTGCTCGGCGTGAGAGAAAAGCGTTAAACCAGAATGTTCATCACCAACATTGCGCCAAGGGCATTGATCACTGAGATGATAACCATGGCTGGGATGTAGCGGCCTTCAGTACCGATTGGGCCTAGGATGCGGCCAAGGTATTGAACTTGTGAACCCATTAGGTAAATAGCAGGAGCAAGAATGGCAATGTGCTCACCATTCAAGATGCCTTGGTCAAACAGGCTAATCACAACGCCCACTGCGCCACCCATCGACATCCACGCGCCGATAAGCACAGCGGCCGCTTCACCAGGAAGGCCGAATACTGCCATGACAGGAGAGAACAAGGTGCCCATCAGATCCAGTGCGCCGGTGATTTGAAGCGCTTTGATGATCACGAACGCCATCAGAACGTTTGGTACGGTTGACGTGGTTGCGATGTTCCAGCCTTTTTTAGCGCCTTCTACGAAAATGTCCGTCACCATCGGCTTTTTTGCTTCAGTCATTATGCTTTCTCCTCGGTTAGCGCTTTGTCGGCTTTGTCTTCTTTGCCTTCAGTGATGTTCAAGTAAACGCGGAACAGGTTTGCACCCACGAACTTGAATACGAACATCACGGCAACCGCGAGACCGATAGAAGAAGAGACTGCCAAAGAGCCGTCCATCAGTGTCAGGGTGAACAGCACCGCACCTGATGAGAAGAAGTTCACGATCGCTGCACCTGCAGAGAACTGGAACATGGTGAAAATATCTGCTTCACGCTTGGTAAGGTGACCTTCGTCTTTTAGCTGGCGAGTCATAGCTGCACCCGCATCGGTACTTTGCAGCGATGCAATCAATGCAAGACCTGTGTTACCAGGGATGTTCATCAATGGACGAAGCAGTGGCGTAAGCAGTTTACGTGCAGCATCCAGCGCGCCGTAGTGCTCTAGTACGTTGATCATACCTAGGGCGAACATCACGGTAGGGATCAGTGTTAGGGCGAATAGGAAGCCGTCACGAGCACCGCTACCGCCTTTACCACGCATAGAGGTGGTTGCAGCTTGGATGCCATCAGCGGTTTCGTTAACGCCATAAACAACGCTACCGAAAGAACCGTTCAATGTGGTGAAGTCAAAAACGCCATACCATTCGTTAGATTGGAGTAATCCTGAAAAGAAAACGACGGCGAAGGCGAGGGCAAAGTAACTACCGATAGTAACTTTGCGAGTTTGCTCGCTAGGAGTGCTCATAGATACCTCTTTGGGCTAAGTGTGTTTGCGTATGCAAAATGAAATCTGCCCCCATTCTCTTCTGCGAGGGATTCCGCACTTTGATTGGGGTCAATATGTGCTACTGAATGGTGGGGAATTCGCGTGGTGCAATGTTGAATATGTGATCGTGATCTACTATCAGTAGCACTGTCGGGAAGGCTAAGATTTTCCGCTAAAACAAGGATGTAAACACCTTTCGAGAGATGTAAAAAAGGCAGCTATCGCTGCCTTTAGAAAGGGGGTGTTGAGATTACGCTTTTTGCAGTGCTGCAGCGCCTTCTAGGCTTGCGTTATCGGATGCGACTTCGTGCTGTTGGTTTGGCTCAACAGGGTCAACAAACCAACCAAGATAAGACGTCACAATCGTCACGATAATACATACGAAACTTAGCCACATGAAGGGAGCGTAAGAGAGCGTCGCCACACCCAAAATGCTCGCCATGTAGATACCGTTATCACTCCAAGGCACCATTCCTGATGTCAGCGTGCCGCCAAATTCTGCATTACGAGAAAGGTTTTTACGGTGGTAGCCAAGGCGGTCATAGTTTTTCGCACAAATCTTCGGTGTAAGAATCAAAGACACGTACATGGCTGAACCAAACACGTTACCAAGGAAAGCGGTACCAATGGTTGAGGTAGCAAGACTGCCAGCAGAGTCGACTTTACGTTCAAACACCTTTGCGATGGTTTCAAGTACACCCACTTTGTCTAGCAGGCCACCAAAGCCCAAGCCGAACACAATCACAGCCACTGAACCCAGCATGGATTCCATACCACCACGGTTTAGGATGGCATCAATGAAGCTCACGCCAGATTCAATCGAGAAGGGTGCCCATGCAGTGTTGATTGCGGCTAGTGGATTCATGTCTTGAACTACGATAGCCCACACGATACCCAATACAGAACCAAGAGAAATCACTGGGAATGACGGTAAGCGCAGTGCCAATAGCAACAATACGATGCCAACAGGAATGAAGGACAAAGGTGAAATCACGAATTGTTTGTCCATGGCGGCAATCACGTCGTTCACTTGGGCCATGTCTACGTTACCTGCGTAGTGTAGGCCAAGGGCGGTGAACAGAATACCCGTGATGATGTAACTGATCAGGGCGATAGGTAGCATGCCTTTGATGTGCTCAACGATTTCGACACCTGACATAGAAGAAGCAAGGATCACGGAATCAGAAAGCGGAGATAGCTTGTCACCAAAGTAACAGCCTGACAACACAGCACCTGCAGTCACTGGTGCTGGAACACCAAGCCCTTGGCCAATGCCCATCATTGCGATACCCGCAGTACCCGCTGCACCCCATGATGTACCCGTCGCCAGCGCCGTCAATGAACAAATGATCATGGTGGCGGCGAGGAAGATAGAGGGGTGAATGGCATTCAAGCCGTAATAGATGATAGTTGGTACGATACCGCCAGCAATCCAGGTACCGACAAGTGCGCCGACAGCCAGAAGGATCAAGACCGCCCCTAAGCCATTTGCGATGCCGTTGGTGGCGGCTTTTTCGAGATCTTTGTATTGATGACCCAGCTTGATGCCGAGGCCGATGATCAAGAACCAACCAATATATAACGCAAGCTGAATGGGTAAATTAAGCTTCGCTGTGAAAGAGAATGCGAGTAAGAGAAATAGACCAAGCGCAGCGAATACTTGGAATAGCGAAGGGAGTCGCGCCGAGTGTCTTTGCATATTTCAAACCTTTCGTTTGTGGAGCTAATTAGCTCCTGCCGTTGAAATATCCATATTGGGGCTATCAGTACTACCTTCCTGGCGGCGATGCATACTTTAGCGAAAGAGACTGGAGTAGGTGAACAAGTATTTCCATTTATGTGACTTTGCAGTCTTGGGTGTTATTTTTCATGGTTTTCTGTATCAAAACGATGGATATGATGTGGCTTTTTATGGTGAGGTTGTGTTTGTTGTCTGTTTTATGGATGTGTGTATATTTGTAAATTACGATGGTAAATGTCCTAAGAGTTTAGATTTTGTAGATCATGACCTGAAAATCTCCATCAATGCAGTGATTGAATCTAAGTGTCAGCATGCAATGATGATGCGGGTTTATAAAAGCTTATGAAAACAGAGATTGAGATAGAATTTCTCTGCCAACCTTATATAAATTGACTGATTGATGTAGTTCTGGATGGTTTGCATTGATTTGCCTCCCTGAACTACGCAAAAAGATGCAGTTTTTGCTTGTTATTTGTGTCGTTAATTTTCAAGATAGAGGCAGAAGATTACAACATGGAGTGTGAGTGAGAATGAAAAGAGTAGGTTTAGTCGGCTGGCGCGGTATGGTCGGATCTGTACTGATGCAGCGCATGGTAGAAGAGCGCGATTTTGATGTTATCGAACCGGTTTTCTACAGTACCTCTCAAATTGGTATCCCAGCGCCAAACTATGGCAAAGATGCGGGCTTACTGGAAGATGCATTTGATATCGAAAGTTTGAAACAGCTAGATATCGTTATTACCTGTCAAGGTGGTAGCTACACCGAAGCGGTATATCCAAAGTTGATCGCAGCGGGATGGAAAGGTTATTGGATTGATGCTGCTTCAACGCTACGTATGAAAGAAGACAGTATCATCACATTGGATCCGGTTAACTTTAAACAAATTCAAGAAGGCATTCACAAAGGCACTAAGACCTATGTGGGTGGCAACTGTACGGTAAGTTTGATGCTGATGGCTGTAGGTGGCCTGTACCAAGAAGGTTTGGTTGAATGGATGACAGCGCAAACGTATCAAGCGGCTTCAGGTGCTGGTGCGAAAAATATGCGTGAATTAATCAGCCAAATGGGTGTGATTAATGACTCTGTTGGTTTAGAGCTGGCAAACCCTGCAACATCCATTTTGGACATCGACCGTAAAGTCGCAGAAACGCTGCGTTCTTCAAGCTTCCCAACCTCAGAATTTGGAGCGCCATTGGCGGGCTCATTGATCCCTTGGATTGATGTGAAGCGAGATAACGGTCAAAGCAAAGAAGAGTGGAAAGGCTCGGTAGAAACGAACAAGATCCTTGGCATACAAGATAGCCCAGTACCGATTGATGGTACCTGTGTACGTATTGGCGCAATGCGCTGTCACAGCCAAGCATTGACGCTAAAACTCAAGAAAAATGTGCCAATGGATGAAGTTGAAAGCATCATCGCATCGCACAATGATTGGGTTAAAGTGATCCCGAACGAGCGCGACATAACGGTTCAAGAATTGTCGCCAGCAAAAGTGACCGGCACGCTGTCGATCCCTGTAGGTCGTTTGCGTAAAATGAACATGGGTGATGACTTCCTCAATGCGTTCACCGTAGGTGATCAGCTATTGTGGGGTGCTGCAGAGCCGCTTCGCCGTACACTGCGTATTATTTTGTCTGAAGTCGCTTAAGCACTCGGTCAAAATGAAATAATAAAAAGCCGCTGCGAATCAGCGGTTTTTTTGTGCCTGCGGTTTGACCCATCGTGAAAAGGCACAATTTGACATCAAAAAGCGACACCAAAATGAAGACAAAAAAATACCCCGCAAACGCGAGGTATTCATCTTTACAGGCGATTGCCAGAAATTACGCTGCTAGGTTTTGAGCAACGAACTCCCAGTTAACCAATGCCCAGAATGCATTCATGTAGTCTGGACGTAGGTTGCGGAAATCGATGTAGTAAGCGTGTTCCCACAGATCAACGGTCAGCAGAGGAGTCACACCTTCTTCAGTCAAAGGCGTCGCTGCGTTAGATGTGTTAACGATATCTAGAGTACCGTCAGCTTTTTTCACCAACCAAGTCCAAGAAGAACCGAAGTTGTTGATCGCTGAATCAGTGAATTTCGCTTTGAATTCTTCGAATGAACCGAAAGATTTTGCGATTGCATCAGCCACATCGCCAGTTGGCTCGCCGCCGCCATTTGGGCTCAGGCAGTGCCAGTAAAACGTGTGGTTCCAGATTTGCGCAGCATTGTTGAACACACCGCCAGTAGAGGTCTTTATGATCTCTTCTAGAGATTTGTTCTCAAGCTCAGTACCTTCAACTAGGCCATTCAGCTTAACAACGTAAGTGTTGTGGTGTTTACCGTGGTGGTATTCCAGAGTCTCTTGAGAAATGTGTGGCTCAAGTGCATTTTTCTCATAAGGAAGAGCTGGTAGTTGAAATGCCATTACGCGATTCTCCATGATAGGCGGGGTTTCCCCCTGACATTATTGCTTCCTGTAGATTTGTCTTACACTTTAGGAAAGGCTCCCTGAAGAGGACGTATCTACTTATAGACTGACTGCGAAACAGTTTAGCAAGTTTTTACTTTATTAAAAGAAGAATTTTTAAAAAAGCGACTTAAATTGACCCTATAGATTTTAGGCGTTTTTTTCCGGCCTTTTCCCAGTTAGAATCAAGGTAGTCATCACACTTGGTGTTCGAGGAAGTAATGGAAACGATTGATAAAATTAAACAGCAGATTGAAGAAAATACCATCCTGCTATACATGAAAGGCTCGCCAAAGCTACCTAGCTGTGGCTTTTCTTCTCAGGCTAGCCAAGCGCTAATGGCGTGTGGTGAAAAATTTGCATACGTGGATATTCTACAAAATCCTGATATCCGTGCTGAACTGCCTATCTATGCACAATGGCCGACATTCCCACAATTGTGGATTGAAGGTGAGTTGGTTGGTGGTTGTGACATCATTCTGGAAATGTTCCAGAAAGGTGAGCTTCAGCCAATGATCAAAACTGCCGCTGCGCGCCGTGATGCGGAAGCGAATGACTAAGCCATTGGCTGAGTTTGTGCACGTAATACAAGAAAGCCGCTAATTTTCATTAGCGGCTTTTTTATATCGTTTAATTGATGATAATGCCTTGAAATTACAGCGTCATGGCCGCTAGCCAACCAAAAGCGATCAATGGCAAGTTGTAGTGGACAAAGGTGGGTACAACCGTGTCCCAAATGTGCTCATGCTGACCGTCAGCGTTCAAGCCAGACGTAGGCCCAAGCGTCGAGTCAGAGGCTGGGGAGCCTGCGTCACCTAAGGCTGCGGCTGTGCCCACTAGAGCGATCGTTGCCATTGGTGAGAAACCAAATGCCAAGGCGAGTGGAACATAGATAGTGGCGATAATAGGGATAGTGGAAAATGACGAGCCAATCCCCATCGTCACTAATAGGCCCACAACCAACATTAATAACGCAGCAAGGGGCTTATTATCACCGATGCTTGAGGCTAGTGATGCTACCAAGGTTTCAACGCCACCCGTCGCTTTCATTACTGCCGCAAAACCGGCTGCTGATATCATGATGAAGCCAATCATGGCCATCATATGCACGCCGCGAGTGAAGACATCATTCGTATCCTGCCACTTGATCACACCACCGATGGTGAACACCATAAAGCCTGCCAGCGCACCGACAATCATCGAACCGGTATAAAGCTGAGCACCCAAGGTGGTCGCAATTGCTACGATTGCGACAACAATATGTTGCGGTTTAATTTCTGTTTTTTCAGGCTCTGCCGCGAGGATTTTCTCTTCCGAATAGTGGCGAGGTTTGCGGTAGCTAATAAACGCGGCGACTAACACACCAAACAGCATACCCGCAGCAGGTAAAAGCATGGCTTGGGGCACCTGGCTCGCAACAACATCCAGACCATTGTCATGCAGGTTTTTCAGCAAAATATTGTTGAGGAAAATGCCGCCAAAACCAATAGGTAACACCATGTAGGGTGTGATCAAACCGAAGGTCAGGACACACGCAACGAGACGGCGGTCTAGGTTCAATTTTGCGAACACATGCAAAAGTGGCGGGATAACAATGGGGATAAACGCAATGTGAACAGGAATGACGTTTTGCGACGATACTGCAAGCAATGCAAGTGCAACCAGTACCATGTACTTAAGAGCGCTTGTCGCGTTGGCATTGTCTTTACCATTGAGTTTGCGAATAACCGCTTGAGCAAGTAAATCCGTGATACCAGAGCGGCTAATAGCAACAGCAAAGGTACCTAACATGGCATAACTTAGTGCGATGGTTGCGCCACCGCCAAGTCCGCCTTCAAAGGCTGAAATGGTATCGGTTAGCGATAAACCACTAACCACGCCGCCAAGAATGGCACTAAAGGTAAGTGCGACGACAACGTTAACTCGCAAAAGAGCCAACATTAACATCACACAAACCGCGATAACGACCGGATTCATGAGTTTTTCCCTACTTCTCTGAGCTCAATACGAGCAAAAATTTATCCAAAAATGTGTATACCCAAGCAACCTCGTCATCCCTGATGAGTCAAAGGTAGCTTGGGTATCACCTTGCGAAGATCACAGTTTCCTTTTTTTTGTAACGTTGTCGAGAGGAATTTGTAGAGAAGGGAGAAATAAAGAAAAAGGCCAGCGGGTGCTGGCCTTTTGGGAAGCTCTAGGAGGGTTATTCTAGTACGCTGGCGTCACTCACCGCGTAATCGGAACTGCCTGTTAGGAATTGTACCAACTGGCTTTGCATCTCTGTGGTGTGGTCAAGGTCACTGAAATTGTCTTCTTGAGGAGAAATCACTGTGCTGTGCTTACCACCATCACTGAACTTAGTGAAGTTTCTGCCATTGCTTGTCGTTTGTGACGCATTATCAACAGTGGTTAATTGAAGCTTCGTTGCTAACGGTTCTGTACCCGCAAACGGCGCATCGGTTACCGTGTTTGGCACTGTCGCATCATTTTTTACTTGCTGCATATAAATCGGCAACGCGTCTAAAACGTTGGTGCCATTGATGTCATTCTCACCGACCAAGTTGAATGGGTCGACGGCATCGATCACGGTTTGCGCGGCGTAAGCAAAACTACTAACTAGTCCTGCCGCCTTTGTTTCGTCTGTAACACCACTCGTGACTTGGGCAATAATGCCAGGGCCGAATGTGTTAGAACCCAACAACAAGTTGGCGATTTGACCGCCAGTATTGGCTGCAGCAACACGAGAGAACTTAAAGATGGCATCACCAGCCGCATCGTTCAGCGTACTATTCGCCATGGCGACAGTACCAAACCCTGTGATACCTCCTAGAGAGTGACCAAATAGAGACGGGTTTGTCACCGCAGTGTTTGCTAGTGGTGCCAACGGTGTGCCTGCGAAAGCAGTAACCGACTGAGTGATTGATGCTGCAGCCCTTAGGCCCATGTTGTCCAGCATACTTTGTCTTAAATTGTCACGACCTACGGGTAGGTAAGTGAGATTCAAGAATGCAGTAGGGTCTGCATTGGCTGAGCGTGTGGCATCTAAGCTTCGCTCACCGTGCAATGGCTGATCAATAGCAATAATCGCAATGTCTTTGGTGAGAGTTTTCGCGCCATTAATAACATTCGCGGCAAATGCATAGGCATTTTCTTTCGCTGACGTAATACCGTGTTGGTAAATCACCAGTTCCATGTCACCTGGTGAGCCAACTAGCGCTGTTGGGGTGAAGAGTATAAATGGTACGTCTTGCAAAGATTTAAGCTGAGGGACAGGGTTATAGCGAGTAATAACACGCTCTGAATCTAGCTGTGAACCGTCTGCTTTGGTTAACGTAAGACCAACAAGCTTGAGTTGCTCGGCAGGGTCTGTTGCCAATGTGGCGAGGTCTACACCTGCCGCAACCAGTTGCTGACCTATTGCAGAAGCGTCATCTGCGTTATCACCACTGAGTACATTGGATACCATTGCCAAGCTTGGCATACCGGATTCAAACGGCGTTGTGTTCCAAGTTGAAGCGTCGGTTTCCAAGAAGTATGGCAGTTTGACTGTGCCTTTCGAGACGGTCACGGTACTTGGCGCATAAGCGGCAACCAAGGCTGCAGCATCGCTGCCATTGTCTGTTTCGATATATGAAGCAAAGTTAGTGTCGGCTGGCAATGCGGTGGCATAGTCCTGACCGGAGGCAGGTACGGACATAGAGTAAGCCGCGCTTAAGTCCACATCATTGGGGTTAGCTGAGTCTTTCCATACTGCGCCGAAGTTACCTAAACCTGCACCCGTCGCAATCGCTCCTTTGGTTGCATATAGTGTGTCGCCGACAGACTGTGTGGTAAACCAAGAACTGTAAATAATGTCCTCGTTCGCGGTTCCCAGCTGAGCAAAGATTGCATTGATGCCTTTGGTCACTGTCGCCGCAGTTGCAATGGAATCATTAACAATGGTGTCTGACTTCGTCACTAGCGTGGCATACGACGAAGACATGCCGAGCGTGTCGCCATTAGCGTCTGTCAAATCGTTGGTGAGGGCAATAATGTACTCACCTTTCTCCGCTAGTGAGTCAGCGAATTGCACAATCAGACGATCGTTTTTTGCATCAGAAATGACTTGGTAATCCGTGCCATTTGCCAATAACTTTTTAAGAGTTGGAGAGCCCGTTAGCCCTTCGGTCAACTGAGCAACGACGACACCGGATGTCAGCACGCCATCTGCCAACCCTGCTCCAGTAAATGGCATGATGATTGGCATAGAAACTGGCCAGCCGTCCATTGTGCCCATGGCCGCCCTTGGGTCTGCAAGGTTGGCGGCTAACGAAGCTCGGTTACCAGAACTCAGACTTGCCTTCGTCGCGCTAGCATCACTGGTTGGGATGTTCAACGTACCGTCGTTGGTATCCATAAGTAGAAAGCTTGGCCCTGGAATTGTTGCGTTACTACCGGATAGGTTAAAGCTGATTTTTGTTGGCGCTTTCAGGCTTTCTTGAATATAACCTTCTTGAAAAACGCTAGATTCGGTATTGCCGCTCAATTCGGCGTCGCCGCCACATGCTGTTAGTCCAATAGCAGCTGATAACATCAAGGCAAGGCGGGTTTTAGTTGTGTTTAATTGTAGATACATCATTCATCTCCCTCGACTGATGTTTAAAAGGTGTAGTTGGCTTGAACTGCAGCAAGATATGCAGCGCCTTTACCATCGAAGGTAAAGTCGATATTTGAAACACTGCTGCTTTCTTTGAAGCTGTTGGACTTACTGTAGATGTATGTCAAACCAGCATCGAAGGAGAGTTCTGGCGAGTATTGGTAGGTTGCCCCACCTGAGAACCAGTAGCGATCTGTGTCTGGGATACTCAGTGTCGACTTGCCACCTTGCTCATCAAAGGCGAATCCAGTACGGAGGGTCCATGCTTCATCAAGTGTATAAGTTGTGCCGACTGAGTACCGGAATGCATCATCGTATTTTTCGTCTTTTTGGAAACAAATTCCATTGGTGAGTGAACAGCCCGAGCCCGTGGCTTTTAACTCCTTGAACTCACTCCATTGTGACCACATCACACTGTAGTGGACTGCCCATGTTTGATTAAGCTGATGAAAACCCGAAAATTCTGCGATGGCAGGAAGAGGAACGTTAAGATCGCCACTTGTCTTGCCGCCGCCTGGGATAATATTGCCCGAGTTATCAGTGAAGTCGCCATTAAACTCAAGATCGACAGTAGATCGGTATGCAATACCAAAACGATTTTTGTCGTCGACTTCGTATAGAGCGCCCACGTTCCAACCGAATCCCCATGTGTCGCCTTCCATGCTGATAAGCTTGTCGCTGAAATCGTTCGAAACCGCAACAGAGGAGATGCCGTAGTGACGATTCAACTCAGCCATTGCATAAACGATGTTAAGGCCTGCCCCTACACTGAATTGTTCATTAACGCGATACGAGGCGGCTGGATTTAAGTTCACTGAAAGTAGAGACGTATCACCAGCAAGATCGCCAGCATTAAATGCGTCAGGGTAATCGGTACCTACTCCATAAGTGGTGTAAAGACCCACGCCAAATGCCCATTTATCGTCATATGGGTTGACATAATACGATGCCGGAACAACTTGCATAGGTGCAACGTCAGAAGCTTTTTGGCCTGTGGTTTTATCTGTAATGTCAATTTCAGGGTTGACGACATGAAGGGCACCGGACATTTGTGTTTCAGTGAAAAGTGCCATGGATGCTGGGTTACGCGCCATGACAGAAGCGTTATCCGCCATGGCAGCTTCACCTGCATAGGCTCGACCTAAGCCGCTAGCAGAATGTTCGGAAACCTGAAAACCCGCACTCCAAGCGCTAGGTGCACATAAAGCGACAGCGATAGCTATCGCGCTTCTTGATAGTTTTTTTGACATACAGCCTCTCATCCAAATTGAGCTTTTAGTTATTAATAAACTAAAGTCCATTATTATCAGTGGTTTGAAAAAAAACATTACAGTTTAAAGCAAGCTTCAATCCAATCTGGTCGGATCATTACAATCGTTAATATGTCACGTTGTTGAATAATGTTAAATACCTGTTAATTGTGCTGGTGGTCGGTTATGTGGCGGAGGTTCTGACAATGTTTTAAAACCCATGTTTTAAGTAAAAGCACTAAATAGAAGCTCACGCCCCCGCATGGCTTGTTATTAGGCATTTACAATTAGAAATGAAATGGGTGATAAGTGAACGAGCGTTTGAAATAGCCGGAAAGCGCAGAGTTTTTTGTGTCACATAGGAGGGACGTAACATTTCACTTTTGTGATATCTGACAAAAAAGCCGACAAACAACCGTCGGCTTTTCTTATATATGAAACATATGGTTAGAAGTTATAGTTTGCACCGATAGAGACGATATAAGCGTCACCGCCCGCTTCAAATGTGAAGCCATCTTCAGATCCCGTTACGCTATCACCGCTCAGGTATGCAATGCCAGCGTCAATAGTCAAAGCGTCAGAGCTCGCATATGTTGCTCCAATGCTATACCAAGTACGATCAGAGTCAGGAATACTGAGAGTTCGGTATTCTTCCTTTACTGGACTTTCATCATATGCAACACCAGTTCTAAGTGTCCATTGACTGTTTAGGTAATGGGTAGCACCAACAGCATAGCGCCAGCTATCTTCCCATTTTTCATCTTTCTGCAAACATTCTCCAGTTTCAGCAGGAGAAACTGTCCAATTTGTACAATCAGAACTTGTCGCTTTTAGCTCCTCAAAGCTACTCCAGCCAATTCTCATCGCACTATAATGCAGCGCCCAGCTTGAGTTTAATTGATGAAAGCCAGAAATCTCGAAAATATCTGGAAGATTTAGTTCAAGCTCTCCAGCGACTGTTTGTTGAGGCTTGGTTAAGGCTGTTGAAATCCCTCTATAATCGCCTTCGAGCGTAATATCAACTTCAGAACGGTAGCCTAAACCCAAACGATTATTTTCATCAATCTCCCACAACGCACCAGCATTCCAACCAAACCCCCAGCCGTCTCCTTTAAGATGAGCGACGTTATCTGTAGGTGATGTGAGGTATGTAGCCACACTATTTAGTGTTGAGAGTGCAGCGCCAGCTTGTCGGTTTAGTTCAGCTTCGGCATAAACGGCGTTCAGCCCAAGACCCAAGCTCCATTGCGGTGCGACTTTATAAGCAAAATTGAGATTGAAATCGACCGTAGTGAGTTCGGTTTGCCCAGCGATTGAACCTGCGACTGAATCAGTCGGATACTCTGTTGATAGGCCAAAATTTGAATAGGTCGAAAAGCCGATTGCCATTTTTTCGTCAATCGGGCGTATGTAATGCAGGTAAGGGACGATAGCGTCTGGAGCGACATCTTTATGATCCGCACTCATCCCTGTAAATGCGGGATTGCTAGTATCAACGCCTGAAGCAGTATTTACCTTTCCATCTACGTCAGGCTGAATAAATGACAAACCACCAGAAACCTGAGCGGAGTCAAACATGGTCATGGCAGCAGGGTTTCGAACTGCTACGGCGGCGTTATCTGCAATTGCTGCTTCGCCAGCAAATGCGCGGCCTAAGCCACTTGCGGAGTGTTCACTGATCTGAAAGCCTGCGCTATGTGCCTGAAAAGCGGCTAAAGCCGCAGCGGTTGCAAGTAGAGTACGTTGGGTGATTGGTTTCATCTATTTTGCCTCTTTGTCACTGCCTTGTAAGTTCCCGCCTCTGGTTTGCTTTATGCACTTTAGTGCATGAACGGGTTGGTCTTAAGCAGTATAGGCACAGACTTGAGATATAGCTGGTTTGTTATCAATAGTTTGAGGGGGAGCAAACCGGATATTTATGCATGGGTGCAGCTGGGGGCTTTTTCCAAAATTGACGTGGTCTTTGTTGAAACGATGACGGGCTGCCGGATTATTTGTGCAGCGCCGCCATGAATGTCGATGGTAGGGCTCGAATTATTCTTCTGCGGTGTGTGCGGAATCATCTTCCTCTGCAGTTTCAACCTCAAGAACAGGCCAACCGCCAAGTTTTTTCCAGCGGTTTACGATCTCACAGAACAACTCGGCAGTACGTTCGGTGTCGTACAATGCTGAGTGGGCTTCGCGGTTGTCAAAGGCGATACCTGCTGTTTTGCACGCTTTGGCAAGTACGGTTTGGCCTAATGCCAGTCCACTTAGTGCTGCGGTATCAAAGGTGGCAAAAGGGTGGAAAGGATTACGCTTTAAGTGTGTGCGTCCCGCTGCTGCCATGACGAAGCTATGGTCGAATGTCGCATTATGCGCCACCATGATTGAGCGCTGACAGCCAGATGCTTTTTGCTCTTTTCTGATGAGTTTGAAGATTTCTTTCAGAGCATGCTCTTCGTCAACCGCACCTCTCAGAGGGCTAAATGGGTCGCGAATACCGTTGAATTCGAGTGCCTCTTTGACTAGGTTTGCGCCTTCGAAAGGTGCGACATGAAAGTGGATCGTTTTATCGGGAGACAACCAACCATCGTCGTCCATTTTTAGCGTGACGGCACAAATTTCCAGCAAGGCGTCTGTGTTCGAGTTAAATCCAGCCGTTTCGACATCGATAACAACTGGAAAGTATCCGCGGAATCGTGCTTTAAGCGTGTTAAGGTTGGTTTCTTGAGTCATGTCTCGTGCAACTAGTAAAAATCAGGCGTGCATTATGGCAGAAGCGCGAGGCATTTTCATTTTCTACTTTGGCTCAACGGCATTAAAATAAACACTAAAGATATGACGTCACTGACCGATATGGTAAATAGCGTTATCCAACATTAGAAACAGGAAACTGCCCTGCCATGAAGAGAGTTACTTCCTCTCCACTGCTGACATTTTTCATTGCTGCAAGTGTGTTGCCGTTGTCGGCGAATGCCAGCAAATTCTATGGCGCAAAACCAACAGAGTCTTTGTGGCAGGTGACCGTGGATACACCTATTGAATGTCGTATTGAACACATGATCCCGAACTATGGGATGGCGACGTTTACGTCGCGAGCAAGCAAAAAAATCAATTTGGATTTTGAGCTAGAAATGCGTCGGCCAATGGGAAAAACAGAAAATGTATCTCTGGTGTCTATGCCTGCGGTTTGGAGACCGGGTGAAGCGGCGGAATACATTGATAGATTGAGGTTCTTTAAGCAGTTTGATGGGTACGTTGATGGCCAAACTGCATGGGGTATGTTGGCTGAGTTAGAAGGTGGACGATTCCCTACCTTCAATTTTCAAGAATGGCAAAGCCGTGGAAAGCGCGTTGATGTAGCCCTATCAGCCGTTTCGTTCCAGCAACCTTACAATGAATTTAGCAGCTGCATTTCTCGTTTGTTACCGTATTCGTTTGAAGATATTGCTTTCACCGTTTTGCATTACAATGATAACGGCGACGATCTCAACAAACCATCAATGGCAAAGTTGGCTCAAATCGCAGAGTTTGTTCGATATAGCCCAGATATCGATTTGGTATTGATGGCCACCTACACGGATGGTCGTGGTGCGAAAGCGGCAAATCAACGAATGTCAGAGATTCGAGCTAAGAATCTCGAAGAGTACTTCATGTCCTTAGGCCTGCCGAAAGATCGTATTCAAGTGGAAGCGTTTGGTGAGCGTCGACCGATTGCTGATAATGATAGCCCTATCGGTAGAAATAAAAACCGACGTGTGGTCATTTCTCTCGGTCGAACCATTATCTGATAAACATAATACAGGCACTTAAGCGCAGACAGATTAAATTAACATCTGGGAACGAGCTTCTGGATAGAAGAAAGCCCCGCGTAATAACGTCGGGGCTTTTTGTTTGTTGCTGCCAGTTTATTCGTATCCACCTAGGGTGGTATTAAGAAACCTCTGCTGAGGAGGTGGCTTTCTTGGGTGCGATCATCGCTAGTAACGCCTGCTCGTCGACGGTATCTTGCTGAGAGTCTGGCAAGAAAGATTCTGCGTATTGCAGGTAGATTTTCTGCTCAATGAAGAGGCGGAAAAGCTTGGCATCAACATGCTTGTCTTTTGCCATAAATGCCAGAATCTTAAGTGCCTCACTCAGTGTTTTAGCCTTTTTGTAAGGGCGGTCACTGGCGGTGAGTGCTTCAAAAATATCGGCGATAGCCATGATTCGTGCGTCAACAGAGAGGTTTGTTTCATCTAAACCATAAGGGTAGCCTTTACCATCTAATTTCTCGTGATGACCGCCTGCGATATCGGGTACATGAGCAAGATGTTTAGGGTACGGTAACTTTCTTAACATTTTAATGGTTTGTATGATGTGATCGTTGATGATGAATCGTTCTTCATCGTTCAATGTACCGCGCTGAATGGAAAGGTTATATAACTCACCGCGATTGTACTGGAGTTTAGGGACTGCAAGCTTAAACTCCCAATCTTTGAAAGTCTCGAGTTGTTGTGGCAACCAAGGGATCTCATGATCGACAGAATCTGAGAGCACGCTTTCTTTTGATGGAAGTGCGATATCACCTCGTTGTTTTCGACGGTCTTCTTCTTCCCAAGACAAACCTTGAACATCATCGATGGTGCGATACCAAGTGCGAGAAGCTATCTCTTCTAAACGTGTAATGTTTTTGGTGTCCATGAATTCACCACCAAGATTGCATTTGGCGATAAAGGCAAAGTCGTCATCAAGCGTTTTTTGCTCATTGCTTAACCAAGCATCCAAAGCTTCTACTTCTTTTCCACCAACACGCTGCTTCCAATAGCTGATTTCCGCATCGCGTTTGAGTACTTCGAAGCGCGTTCGTACTTCGTGAATGCGATTGTAGATGGTTTCGAGCTTCGTCGCTTTGTCGACCACATATTCAGGCGTCGTGACTTTGCCGCAATCATGAAGCCAGGCAGCGAAGTACAGCGCCTCTTGATTATGTTCATTGAGAGAGAAATCGGGAAAATGCTCTGTATCTTTGCTCACCGCATCAGCGAGCATGAAGGTGAGTTCCGGAACACGTTGGCAATGTCCGCCTGTATACGGAGATTTGGTATCGATGGCGGATGCCATCAGCTCAACAAATGACTTGAACAGGTGCTTTTGAGCGGCCACCTGATCCCAGTTTTCTTTGATGAGGGAAGCAAATCCCAAAAACTGGGTAATAAAATGAATTTTTTCTTCTTGATGATCAGGTGTGTGCTGATTGAAACCAAGGAACACATATCCCACGTTTTCATTGTCGCGGTTATTTAAAGGCAATACCCAAGCACGTTTTAGGTCAACGGGAAGCAAACCACGCTGAATGTCAGTTGATGAAGGGGTAAAGCTGAAGAACTTCTGTCGAGAGAGCGCACTTACCATTTGCGGTGACTCTGCCAGTAGTTTGGAGACGTTGATGGTCGCTTTGTTCGCATGTTCAGGGTAACTGGCCGTTAGTGATAACTGTGAATCGTTGTTCTCGGACGAGGTTGTCCACATCAATACATAGTCTGCCCCAGAAGCTTGGTGGCAGTGAGAGACGATGTCTTTAAGCAGTTCATCGAAGTTGGAACTATTTGATACGCGGTGAAGTGTTTCTAAAAAACCGCTAATGGTGTCAGCCATGACACCAATAGATTCCGACAATGCCGTGACTTCCGCTATCGGCGATGTGGGAAGTGTGATGTTGGCAAAATCTAGGTTTTTGATTTTCTGAGTTTCTTTACCTATGGCTTTTAGTGGTTTTGCGATTCGTGCAGAAGCACCTAGCACCATCAGTGTCCCCAGAAGTAACACTAATGCACTGATAATGATCTGGTTGTTTTTTGCATCCAATGCGCTGCCAATGAGTTGTTGCTCTGGAATCGCTTTTGCTAACCACAACCCTCTTTCCTCCGTAAACGGAATACGAACAAGGTTAAGCATCCATGTTTGGTCCAATGACTCTACATTGGTCGTTATTTCATTGAGTTCAGATGCCACGTAAAGTTGGTTAAGGGGGGATAACTCTAGTGCATTGGATAACTCATTTTGTGAATCCCCTGTGGCATTTGATAAGAAGCCGTTGTGGGCGATGATGTTTCTATTATCGTCTAGCAGGAGAAGTTGTGTGTCGTCTGAATCTGAGAGGTCAGTTAGGAAGTTAGATAGAGAAGCCAGCGTAATATCTGCTGCGATAACACCAGAATTATCAGGCAGTTGTCGAGATAGTGTGATTCCCATTCGCTGTATAAAGAAGTAGAAGTAGGGGTCCGTGATGTAGATGCTTCCGTCTCTGGGGGCAACTTTAAACCAAGGTCGCGTAGTAGGGCGATATTTAATCGAATTTACGTCTCTACTGATAAATTTCAGGCGGCTATCGTAATACGTTCTTAGCTGTGTGCCACTGGCATCGTTGATATCGACCATGATGTGGCTGTTATCTGGCGTTTCAAATTGTTTGCGCATAAATGCTGCGCTGGTTGACCTTATAAAGGCAGAATTTTCGTCAGGGTGGCCAAGGTAAATAGAGAGAACATCGGGGTTTCTTTTCATGATTGCATCAACGGTGCCAAGCCAACCTTGGTCATTTGATGCATGGAACCTCTGACCATATTCTGAAACTGCTAAAGCATCTAACGCGGTTGTGACAGGAGCAACCAACTTTTGAAATGCCAGTTTCACACGCTCTGCACTCTGTTCAGTTCTGTCCTGCGCGAGTTGTTCGTTAAGGGCTTTAGAGTTTTGATAACTCATCACAATCAAGAATACTGAGAGAATAGAGACAATGATGAAGAAAATACCTGCGATGTGCAGTTGGAGCGTATAGCGACGCTTAGTCATATTTGCCATGTCTTAAATGTGAGATATTGACTAGAGCATACCAGAACATTTTTTAGACAGGATGAATTCGTTTAATCGTTTGAATGTCATCACGAAATCGTGAAATGGATGTATCGCGGTCGAGCCACAATATTTTGGAATCGTGCGATGTACAGATTCAATGAGAGAGGAAAACAGTCAGGCAAGAATAGAAATCGTGGGCTGCAAGTACGTAGTGATAACAGCCCACAGGGTATGTTGTTGAAGGTCTGGATTAGTTACCTAACCCAGCAGATGCACTTTTATTTTGAATAAGTTCAATCTTATAGCCATCAGGGTCTTCAACGAATGCGATTTCTGTAGAGCCACCTTTAACCGGGCCTGGCTCGCGAGTGATGTTTGCGCCCGCAGCGCGCAGCGCATCACAGGTCGTGTAAATATCATCAACACCAATGGCAATATGGCCAAATGCAGAACCCTGCTCGTATTGAGTGGTTCCCCAGTTGTAAGTTAACTCAATCACAGCGCCGGTAGATTCATCACCGTAGCCAACGAATGCAAGAGTATATTCGTACTGCTGGTTCTCGCTCTTACGCAGCAATTCCATGCCCATAACATCAGTATAAAAACGAATCGAACGATCTAAATCGCCAACGCGAAGCATAGTATGCAGAATACGACCATTGCTCATGTTGCTCTCCTTAAAGGGGTTTCTGGCAGGCTGAATCAGTTTGATGCTGCCATTTTAATCGATAGAATTTTACAGAAATTCGGACTACTCGTCGGGGTAGATTTTATCTTTGAACTCGCAAAGATCTTCGATAATACAACTGCCACAGCGGGGTTTTCGAGCGACACAGGTATAGCGCCCATGTAGGATCAGCCAGTGATGAACGTCAACCTTGAATTCTTTTGGTACGACTTTCAGCAGCTTTTCTTCTACCAGATCGACGTTTTTACCCATCGCAAATTTGGTGCGATTGGAGACGCGGAAAATATGCGTATCTACGGCGATAGTTGGCCATCCGAATGCCGTGTTCAATACGACATTTGCAGTTTTTCGGCCTACACCGGGCAGTGCTTCTAATGCCGCGCGATCCTCGGGTATTTCGCCACCGTGTTGCTCGACTAAAATTCGACAAGTCTTGATGACATTTTCGGCTTTTGAGTTAAACAAACCGATGGTCTTGATGTATGACTTCACGCCGTCCACACCAAGATCCAGTATCGCCTGCGGCGTATTTGCAACGGGGTAGAGCTTATCCGTGGCTTTATTGACGCTGACATCCGTGGCTTGAGCAGAAAGCAATACCGCGATCAGCAGTTCAAACGGCGAACTCCATTTGAGCTCGGTTTCTGGATGCGGGTTTTCTGCTCGTAATCGCTCCAAAATCTGAATACGTTTTTCGTTATTCATTTTTCATCCATTGAAAAGGTGGAGTTAGTCGGCGGACGTGATGCGGGCACGTTCAATAACCGTTTTCTCTTTAGGTTGCTTTTTGGCTTGGCGTTCATCAATGACATTCTTGGCTGCAATAATAAATCCAACCGTCAAAAATGCGCCCGGTGGCAACATGGCGAGCAAGAATGGGCTGTCAAAGTGAAACACCTCAATGCGAAGCCCTGCCGCCCAATCACCGAGTAAGCGATCGGCACCGTCAAATAAGGTGCCGTTTCCCATGATTTCACGGAAAGCGCCTAAAACAACGAGTGCTGCAGTCATCCCCATGCCCATCCAGAAGCCATCTAGCACTGCTGGCAACGGTGTGTTTTTAGAGGCAAAGGCTTCGGCACGACCAATAATGATGCAGTTGGTCACGATAAGGGGAATGAAAATACCCAGTGATTGATATAAGCCAAAGGCATAAGCATTCATCAGTAACTGGACACACGTAACCAGAGAGGCGATGATCATCACGAAGATTGGAATGCGTACTTCTTTGGGTACCCATTCACGTACTAATGACACGATTAGGTTTGATCCAACCAGTACCAGTAAGGTTGCAAGGCCGAGTCCTAATGCGTTTGTCACCGTAGCCGATACCGCCAACAGCGGACATAGGCCAAGCAGTTGAACCAGAGCTGGGTTATTCAGCCACAGTCCATTTTTCATTAGCTCATTGTTTTGGCTCATGATGCATCTCCACAATTAAGCGGCTGACGAGTAATCGTGTCAATATTTTGCATGGCATACCACGCTGCATTTCGAGCAGCACTGACAACCGCTCGGGGGGTGATGGTTGCCCCTGTAAATTGGTCAAACTGTCCACCGTCTTTGTAGACAGCCCAACGTTTATCATCAGCACTTTCGACCGATTTGTCACTGAGGGACAGAATCCAATCTGACACATTTAGGTCAATCTTGTCACCCAAACCGGGTGTTTCGGCGTGCTTAAGCACACGAACACCAAGCACAGTGTTATTGGTGTCGATGCCGACCAATACTTTAATCGCACCATTGTAACCGTCTGGCGCAATAGCTTCGATTGCGAGCGCGGTAGTTTTTCCCTCTTTGGTCGCGATGTAAACCGGCATTGGGGCGTCTGTCCCCAAGCGAGTATCTTGCACTAAGGTGCATTGTTTCGCGAGTGCATTGTCATGCAAGCCCTTGGGAATGACTTGATTAAGAACCTGCAACAATTGGATGCGTTCTTGTTCAGCAATGGTGTCTTTTGTCAGTGTGTTGGTTACAGCCACTAAGCCTGTTGAAAGCAGCGCTGCCAGAGCCAGAATGGCTCCATTGTTTCGCATTGCGCGGATCATTTGCTTTCCTTCTTGTAGCCGTAAGCGGTGGGTTTGGTGTAGTAGTCTATCAACGGTACGCACATGTTGGCGATGAGAACGGCAAAGGCCACGCCATCTGGGAACCCGCCGAAGGTGCGGATCAAATAGACGAGCGTGCCGATCATTGCACCAAACACCAAACGACCTTTGGTTGTCGTAGAGGCTGATACTGGATCGGTGGCAATGAAGAATGCCCCTAACATGGTGGCACCGGAAAACAGATGCAGAACAGGAGATATAACAGCATCGGGGCTGATTGCGTACCCGATCGTGCTTAAAACTAATAGCGAACCTAACATGGCGGTTGGGATTTGCCATTGAATAATGCGCTGCTTTATCAGTGCCAGTCCGCCGACGAGGAACGCAAGGTTAACCCAGCCCCAGCCAATACCTGCAAAGGTGTCGAAAACGGGGAGTTGCACTGCTTCTGAGACGGTATTACCTGCCAACAAAGCAGTCTTTACGGTATCTAAAGGTGTTGCCATGGTCATGCCATCGGCGGCAACGCGAAGTTGGTTAACGCTAAAACCGTCAGTACTCAAACCTGTAAATATGCTTGAAGCACTGTCCATGATGCCCAGTGGCTGTGCGATGAGGGAAACCGGTGGTAACCATGTTGTCATCTGAACAGGGAAGGAAATCAATAGGACAACGTAGGCAACCATGGCCGGGTTGAATGGGTTTTGCCCTAGACCGCCGTATAGGTGCTTTGCGATGACAATGGCAAACAAGCTACCAATGACCGCTATCCACCAAGGCGCGAAGGGTGGAATGGAAATACCGATTAACAAGCCAGTCAACAGCGCTGAGTTATCTTGCAAATAACGCTTTATAGGACGCTTTCGAAGGGCAACGATAGCAGCTTCGGCGAGTATGGCAGTCACTGACGCAATGGCAACTTGAAAAAGTACGCCCCAGCCAAAGAAATAACAGAGTGCAGCAATACCGGGTAAAGTGCATAGCAGCACCAGCATCATGATATCGCTGGTGCTTTTACGGTTATGGCTGTGTGGACTACTGGCAATAAAAAAGGCCACGGTTACTCATCCTCATTATTAGTATTATTCTGTGCAGCCTTACGCGCTTTGGCTCGGGCGATAGCAGCGGCGACAGCAGCTTTCTTAGGATCAACGTCTGTGATTTCAGGCTCTGAAGCCGCGCTTTGGTCAGCGACTACATCTTCCACTGGGGCTTCAGCTTCAGCTTGCTGTGCAGCCTTACGCGCTTTGGCTCGGGCGATAGCAGCGGCGACAGCGGCTTTCTTAGGATCAACGTCTGTGATTTCAGGCTCTGAAGCCGCGCTTTGGTCAGCGACTACATCTTCCACTGGGGCTTCAGTTTCAGCTTGCTGTGCAGCCTTACGCGCTTTGGCTCGGGCAATAGCAGCGGCGACAGCAGCTTTCTTAGGATCAACGTTTGTGATTTCAGGCTCTGAAGCCGCGCTTTGGTCAGCGACTACACCTTCCACTGGGGCTTCAGTTTCAGCTTGCTGTGCGGCCTTACGCGCTTTGGCTCGGGCAATCGCAGCGGCGACAGCAGCTTTCTTAGGATCAACGTCTGTGATTTCAGGCTCTGAAGCCGCGCTTTGGTCAGCGACTACATCTTCCACTGGGGCTTCAGTTTCAGCTTGCTGTGCGGCCTTACGCGCTTTGGCTCGGGCAATCGCAGCGGCGACTGCGGCTTTCTTAGGATCAACGTCTGCGACTTCAGGCTCTGAAGCCGCGCTTTGGTCAGCGGGTGCGTGTTCCACGGGTGCTTCGGTTTCAGCTTGCTGTGCAGCTTTACGTGCTTTGGCTCGGGCAATCGCAGCGGCGACAGCGGCTTTTTTCGGGTCCGCTTCAGAGGCTTCTTCCGTTGGGGCCTCAACTTCGGTTTGTTCTGTCGCTTTACGTGCTTTAGCTCGAGCAATGGCAGCAGCAACAGCGGCCTTCTTTGGATCGACGTTGGCGTCGATAGGTTCTGGCGCTGACGATTCAGTCTCTGATTGTTCCGATGCTTTTCGTTCGCGTGCCAGACGTTTGCGCTCTTCACGCAATTTCTTCATTTCGCTGTTGTCAGGCTCACTCAGCCCTTGTGCAGCGGCTTCCGCTTGCTTCGCTTTGGCTTTAGCTATCGCAGCAGCAACGGCGGGTTTAACAGCAGTGGCGGCATTACCTTGTTCTGATTTTGCTTTTACGCGAGCGATAGCTGCGGCGATGGCATCACCGTCGTCAGATTTTGCCATGGCTTGGCGGCGATTTTCCGCTGCTTTTTTATGGCGCTCTTCGCGTTGCTGCTTTTCACGCTCCATGCGCATTTTTTTCGCTTCAAAACGCTCACGGGCTCTCTCTGCCGCAAGCTTTTCAGCATCACGCGTGCGAATTTCTGCCTTGGCTTGTCGGTAGTATTGTACCAGCGGAATTTCACTAGGGCAGACGTAAGCGCAAGCGCCACATTCAATACAATCAAAGAGGTCGTATTCTTGGCATTTGTCGAAATCTTGATCTTTGGCATACCACTGCAGTTGCTGAGGCAATAAAGATGCAGGACAAACTTCTGCACAAGCACTGCAACGAATACACGCCATTTCACTTTGCGAAGGTGCAATTTCTTTCTTGCTCGGCACTAAAATGCAGTTTGTCACTTTGGTGACAGGCACATCAGCATGCGGAACGGTATAGCCCATCATAGGACCACCAATGATCAGCCGCTCGAGTTTAGGGTCGGGTTGGTAACCGTGTTTGTCTAATAGGAAGCGAACGGGGGTTCCTAACAGAGCCCAGCGGTTTCTCTGTTCGTGAAGTGTGGTGCCAGTTAGTGTCACCACACGTTCAATTAATGGCTCACCATCAATCACTGCACGCTTAATCGCAAAAACCGTTCCGACGTTCTGCATCATTACGCCAATGGCGGCTGGAATAGATTTTGCGGGAACTTCTTTGCCTGTGATGAGTTTGATCAGTTGTTTTTCACCACCAGACGGGTATTTGGTGGGGACGACTTGTACCAAAATGTTTGATTTACCCGTCGTCGCTGTTTTGAGTGCTGCAATGGCTTCGGGCTTATTGTCCTCCAGCGCGAGAACTGTCATTTGAGGCGTTACAATATGCTGGAGGACTTCAACACCTTGAATGATCTCTTCTGCACGTTCTTGCATCAAACGATCATCTGCGGTGATGTAAGGTTCACATTCAGCGCCATTGATGATCAGCACTTCTGTGCGTGCGAGTGCCGTTTGTAGTTTTCGCGCAGAAGGGAATCCCGCACCACCCATACCTGCAATACCCATCATCCGAATATGATCAATGAGCGTTTCTGGCGTGGCTTGGCTGAAATCAGACAGGCTGGTTTTCTCACACCACGCATCTTCAAAATCAGGGCGGATCACAATGCAGGTTTCTGATAAACCTGAGGCATGCGCGATGGTGCGCGGTTCTATGGCAACCACGTCGCCTGATGTCGGTGCGTGTACAGGGCAGCACTGCAATATGTCTGATTTTGTCAGTGGTTGACCTTTCAGTATTTTGTCACCGACGCTGACTAATACTTGTCCTGTCGTTCCGATGTGTTGTTTCAGCGGCAGCACGATTTCATTCGGAATCTCTGCAGGCAATATACCTTGTTCACTTGACTGACGTTTGTTTTCTGGTGGATGAATACCACCATGAAAATCCCAGACTTGGCCTTGTTTTATTTGTTCGATAAGGGTGCTCATGCTTTCTCAGCTCCCTTCTGCGGCGTATCAGACAGTTGAACAACAGGAATTTGCTCCAACTGCCATTTCCAAGTTTCAGGTGTGGTTTTTACAGGGATCATTTCAATACAGTCAGTGGGGCAAGGGGCTACACACAAATCGCAACCAGTACACTCGTCTTTGATGATGGTGTGCATGGCTTTGGTACTACCAATAATGGCGTCGACAGGGCACGCTTGGATGCATTTCGTGCAACCAATACAGTCATCTTCGTAAATAAAAGCAACCGTTTTAACGGCTTCTTCTTCGTGTGCAGATTCTGTCGCTTCAACGCCCATGAGGTTAGCGAGCTTTTCAATGGTAGCTTGACCACCAGGAGGGCACTTATTGATGGTGTCGCCGTTGGCAATCGCCTCTGCATAAGGTCGACAACCCGGATAACCACATTGACCGCATTGGGTCTGAGGTAGGATTGCATCAATTTGTTCAACAATGGGATCGGCTTCGACTTTAAACCGAATAGATGCAAACCCTAGCAAAATACCAAAAATAGCGGCAAGTACAGCGATAGCCAGCACCGCAATTAAAATTCCGGTCATTACAGTTTCACCAACCCAGTAAAGCCCATGAATGCTAGCGACATCAAGCCAGCGGTGATCATCGCGATAGAAGCGCCGCGGAATGGCTGTGGCACATCGGCTGCCGCAATTCGTTCACGCATCGCGGCAAACAGAATGAGTACTAATGAGAAACCCGCCGCTGCGCCGAAGCCATAGATGATGGATTCTATAAAGTTGTGCCTTTCATTGATGTTCAATAGCGCAACACCTAATACCGCACAGTTGGTCGTAATGAGCGGAAGAAAAATACCGAGTAAACGGTAGAGCGTCGGGCTGGTTTTGTGCACCACCATTTCTGTGAATTGCACAACGACAGCAATCACGAGAATGAAGCTAAGGGTACGCAAGTACTCAAGGCCTAATGGCGCCAACACATAGGTCTCGACCAAATAGGCGCTTACTGACGCAAGCGTCAATACAAAGGTGGTCGCCAGCCCCATCCCGATTGCAGTTTCGAGTTTCTTGGAGACACCCATAAATGGGCAGAGGCCAAGAAACTTAACCAACACAAAGTTGTTTACAAGGACAGTGCCGACAAGAAGCAACAAATACTCAGTCATGCCATTCTTCGAAAATTTATAAAGATCTTTGTATTATCGGCGTTTGACGCCGCTATAACAACAGATAGGCGGCAGGGTTTTTAGGCAAAATACCGATAGCGAGCGATCTTTGAGCAAAAACGCATGTTGATTTACATGTGAGCAAACCATTAATAACAGTTACGTAGAGTGATTTTCAAAGGGATCAGTTTATCTGGAGGAAAAAGCGTTCTTGTTATACAGCGAGTTTTCGTTGAATGGCTGTTATGAAACAATTTTTTGCTTTCCTACAGTGTGACACACTGAAAGAAAGGCGGAAAAACCTAGTTCAGAGCTGGGTTTCCAAAGTAGCTCCCCCTGCAAGACTGGAATGGGCCCGCCTAGGGTTGCGACAATCAGTGCAGCGCACTGAATAACAGACGAAAAAAAACCTAGTCCGAAGACTAGGTTTCTAAAAGTGGCTCCCCCTGCAGACTGGAACGGGGCCGCCTAGGCTTGCGACAAATCGCGAAGCGATTATCCCAAACGAAAAAGGCCTCGTCTTTCGACAAGGCCTTTGTAATGTGGCTCCCCCTGAAGACTGGAACGGGGCCGCCTAGGCTTGCGACATATCGCGAAGCGATACTCTCAAACCCATGATTCGTTMMTAGAACAAACCATGAAAAGTGGCTCCCCCTGCAAGACTTGAACTTGCGACATACGGATTAACAGTCCGCCGTTCTACCGACTGAACTAAGGGGGAACAG
>NZ_JAKJSE010000020.1:0-143231 GCF_050336585.1 Enterovibrio makurazakiensis | reverse complement strand
CAGTGGAACAACGACCACCTATATGGTGAAAATGGCCATGACACGCTCAAAGGCGGTACAGGCAACGACTACCTCCATGGTGGTAACGATAACGATGCCCTGTATGGCGAAGACGGTAACGACACCTTAGTTGGCGGTCATGGTAATGATCACCTTGATGGAGGTAACCATGACGACAAACTTTACGGCGAATGGGGCAATGACCGTTTAGAAGGCGGTAACGGCAACGATGCGCTGTATGGTCAAGATGGCTATGACACCTTAGTCGGCGGTCACGGAAACGATCACCTCGACGGCGGTGAGCATGACGATAAGCTCTACGGACAATGGGGCAATGACCGTCTCGAAGGCGGCAATGGGCATGACTCACTCTATGGTGAAGATGGTTATGACCTGCTCATAGGTGGCTATGGTGGTGATCTGCTCGATGGCGGTAATCACAACGATGTCCTTTACGGTGAGGGCGGTGCCGATACGCTTTATGGTGGCAACGGTGACGATAAACTCTATGGTCAAGACGCCAGCGATAAGCTGTATGGTCAGGAAGGCAACGATACCCTATATGGCGGATATGGTGCTGACTACCTAGATGGTGGAAACGGTAACGACTATCTTCGTGGTGAGGGCAATCAGGACACAGTTCGCGGTGGCGCTGGTGATGACCGAATCTATGGAGATAACGAAACTGACCACCTCTACGGTGACGCGGGTAATGACCACATCGAAGGCGGTAACGACAACGACTTCCTCTGGGGCGGTGATGACGCGGATTATCTCAATGGTAATCACGGCGATGATCACTTGTATGGTGACGCTGGTGCGGACACGCTTGTCGGCGACCGTGGTGCCGACAAACTATGGGGTGGTGACGGCGGCGATAAGCTTTATGGCGGCGTCGGCGCAGACCAACTCTTTGGTGGTGGCGGTAATGACTATCTTGATGGTGGCGACAGTGACGATTACCTTCGCGGAGAGGGAAACAAAGACACCATTCTCGGTGGTAACGGCAATGACACACTGATTGGTGACAATGAAAACGACAGTCTCCACGGTGGTAATGGTCATGATTACCTTTCAGGTGGTAACGACGATGACTGGCTGTATGGTGATGCGCACAACGACACCATTTATGGTGACAACGGTTGCGACTTCATTAATGGCGGTAGCGGAAATGACAGATTAATTGGTGGTAAACACCATGATACTTTCTATTTCGATGCTCACTCAGGTAGAGATGTTATTGCAGACTTCAACAAACATCAGGACACAATTCAGATTGATGATTCTCTTGCGTGGAAGTTTAATCAAATATCTTACTGGGCAGACGGCGCAAATACCGTGTTATCCATCAAGAATGGAACTGCGTACGTGACACTTGAGAATTACTCCATCAATAATGTGAGTGCAGACATGTTCGAGTTCACCTAATCAAAGACGTTATAATTCACTGAATTAAATCAACAAAACCCGCCCTTTGGTGGGTTTTGTTTTTTTCTTAATTGAATCAAACCTCTTGCCCACTCGCAAAATTTTCCATCTAAATCAAATAGACAACCATCGATTACGCTTAACAGGTTGAATCCCCCCCCTCTCGAATGTATATTGCGAATGATTTTGAGAAACATTCTCATTATATTAATAGGGAGTTAACATGAAAACCTTGTTCAAAGCGATGGTGCTTTCCATTTTTGCTTCATTTTCTGCACATGCACACAACATCACCATTGATCACTTGATGGGACAAACCCAAATCGACGGGACGCCAGAGAAAGTCGTCGTTATCGGTTTAGGCTCGCTTGATGCCGTTAACGCATTAGGTATCGACCCTGTTGCCGTTTCGAAAGTCTCCCAAACCCCTAACTATCTCGATAAATATAAAAGCGATAAGTACGCGAATGCAGGTAGCCTTTTCGAACCCAACTTCGAAGAGATCTACATGCAAGAGCCTGACCTAATCATCGTCGGCCCTCGCAGCTCCACCAGCTACGAAGAACTATCGAAAATCGCCCCTGTCGTTGTTTTCGCGAATAACCAAGCAGAAGGCTACTGGAAAGGCACGAAAGAACAATGGCGCAACCTTGGCAAGATCTTCAGCAAAGAAGACTTGGTAGAACAAAAAATCGCATCGCTTGAAAAAGAGTTCAACGCCATTCGCCAACATAACAGCGCCAGCAACAGTGATGCGCTGACTGTGATGAGTTCAGGCGGCAACATCACTGCCTTTGGCCCGGAGTCACGCTTCTCTGTCATCTACAAAGATTTTGGCTTCAAAGAAACCGTGAAAGACATCAAAACCGCGACCCACGGCGATTCCATTTCTTTCGAATTCATCCGTGAAGCCAACCCAAAAACGCTGCTGATCATTGACCGCGACACCCTGATCAACCCTGCTGACAGCACCACACGCGAAGACTTCGACAACGATTTGGTGAAAAGTACGCAAGCCTACAAGACAGGCAAAATGACCTATCTAGATCTGAACGCTTGGTACTTGTCCATGTCAGGTATTACGGCGACAGAGCAGATGGTTTCAGACATCAAAAACAGCGTAACGCTTTAATACTTGCTCCCGGAGAGCAGAGGTTATCTTGTTCAAGTTATTGCTTCCTCTGGGCTTTTTAAGCCTATTTTCCTTGTTCGTGGGCGTCAGCCCACTTTCACCTGCGAGTTTACTTGCAGGTGATCCTGAGGCGCTAAACCTCTTTTTTACTAGCCGTCTTCCCCGCCTGTTTGCCATTTTGCTCGCAGGTGCAGGGCTCAGTATTGCTGGCCTTATTATGCAGCAGATCAGCCAGAACCGATTTGCTGCTCCGTCTACAACGGGCACCATTGAATGCGCGATGCTAGGCTACGTGACGAGCTTGGTTTTCTTCGGCAATGGCAATCAGCTTTGGCTTATTTTCGGTGTGTCAGTGCTCGGCACCCTGTTGTTCGTTACGCTTATCCAACGGATTCAATTTCGTAACGCCGTGTTCGTACCGCTGATCGGCATCATTTACGGCAGCATCATTGATGCGGGGGCAACCTTTATTGCCTACAAGTATGACGCGGTACAAATGCTCAGTGCATGGGCAGTCGCCAACTTTGCCACCATTTTGCGCGGTGATTTCGAACTGCTTTACATTGCCATTCCTATCGCGATTTTCAGTTACCTCTATGCCACACGCATCTCTGCCGTTGGCATGGGCAAAGACTTCGCCACTGGGCTAGGTTTACGCTATCAGCATGTGGTGTTAATTGGTGTGATGCTGGTTTCCATCATGTCAGCCAGTGTGGTGATGATCGTCGGCACCCTGCCCTTCCTCGGCCTTCTGGTGCCCAACGTGGTCAGCTTGTATTACGGCGACAACTTAAGGAAAAACATTCCTCGTACCGCTGCCCTTGGCGCCGCGTTGGTCTTAGTCTGCGACATTGCTAGCCGCATGATTATCTTCCCCTATGAAATTCCCGTATCCATGCTCGTGAGTATTCTTGGTGGCCTTGCCTTCATTGTGCTTATTTTGAAGGGGCAAAAGCATGTCTGATTCCAAAAAGATGGGTCTGATGCTGATCACCGCCCTTGTGTTCTCAGCGCTATTTATTGGTATCGGACTCACGGCCAATAACTATGAGTACTTCCTGTCTCGCCGCGTGCCAAAAGTGCTTGCCATGGTGCTTGCAGGCATTGCGGTCGCGCAGTCGTCACTGGTTTTTCAGACCCTCACACACAACCGTATTCTGACACCTAGCATCATGGGTTTTGATGCGCTTTACCTTCTTACGCAAACCCTGATCGTCGCCATCTTTGGTGGTTTCAGTGCCTATGTGTTGAACGCGTATTTAAACTTTGCCATCTCTGTCGGCGCAATGGTGATCTTCTCTGTGCTGCTATTTGGTTTCTACTTCGCCAAAGAAGGTCGAAACTTGATTGTGCTTCTATTGGTGGGATTGATTCTCGGTCAGGTGTTTGGCAACGCCGCATCGTTCATCACCATGTTAATGGACCCAAACGAATTTGCCGCTGTTCAAGCGAACATGTTTGCGAGTTTCAATAACGTAAAGGTGGAACTTGTTTACCTTTGCTTGCCGGTGTTGGCGGTGATCAGCTTCGCCTTGTTCCGCATGCACCGCACGCTGGATGTGTTCTGGCTTGACCGAGATAATGCGATCAGTTTGGGCATTGATGTTCAACGCGTCACCCAACGTGCGCTGATGCTCTCCGCCGTGCTCATCGCTGTATCCACCGCGTTGATTGGCCCTGTGATGTTCTTTGGCCTGCTCGTCACCAACCTCGCCAGAGAACTTTTCAACACTTTCCAACACCGCGTATTGCTGATTGGCTGCGCCTTATTGTCTGTGTGTACCCTTCTGGCAGGGCAATGGATCGTAGAGAACCTGTTCTCCTTCGATACCACCCTGAGTGTGGTGGTGAATTTCGCGGGCGGATTGTATTTCCTTTGGATGTTACTCAAGAACAAGATTGTATAAAGCATCATGATTATTCTAGATAAAATCAGCAAAGCCTTTGGTCAACAACGTGTTGTTAGCGATGCAACAACCGATTTTGAAAAAGGCAAAGTCACCGCAGTGATCGGCCCTAATGGCGCAGGGAAAAGCACCCTACTTTCCATAGCAACACGTTTAGTTTCGCCAGATAGCGGTACGGTTGTGATTAACGGGAAAGCCATTTCAGATTGGAACACCGCAGAGTTGGCAAAGTCTCTGGCCGTGCTGCGCCAGGCGAACAGCATGAGCATGCGTTTCACCATTCGCGAACTCGTGGCATTTGGCCGCTTCCCTTATTCAAAAGGTAACCTGACCGCTACGGATAACAAAGCTATTGATCAGGCGATTCACTACCTTGATTTGGCCGCACTCCAACATCGCTACTTGGATGAACTCAGCGGTGGTCAACGCCAACTTGCCTTCATCGCCATGGTGATCGCACAAGACACGGACTATGTCTTCTTGGATGAGCCACTGAATAACCTTGATATTCGCCACTCGCTCTCCATCATGAAAACCGTTCAGCGCCTCGCGCATGAAATGGGAAAAGCCGTCATTGTGGTGATCCACGATATCAACTTCGCGGCGTGTTATGCCGACCATATCATTGCGATGAAGAAGGGCTGCATTGTTGCCAATGCCACGGTGAATGATGTGATTCAAGCTGACGTGTTGGAAGACATTTACGACACGCCGTTTAACATCGTTGAAGCCAATGGTAAGCGCATGTGCTTATATTACTGAGCCCGTGTATTACTGAGCCCTTAGGTTATTTACTCCTGAGCCCACTACTACTGTGTACATAAAAACAAAAACCCGCCAATTGGCGGGTTTCGTTTATCTGCTTACTTTTGCTCTATGACTTTAAGTGCATTGACCACTACGCGCACTAAACACTAAGCACTAAGCACTAAGCACTAAGCACTAAGCAAATCGGACATTACGCAAACTGCTTTCTGCGTAGCTCTCGAGAAAGACCCAAATACAAGCTGACACACATGACTAACAAGAACACCGCAAACGGCAAGCCTGTTGAAATGGTCGCAGCTTGAAGTGCGCCCAAACCGCCACCCATCAAGAGTGCGATAGCCGCAAGACCTTCAATGGTACACCAGAAGATACGCTGAGAAACGGGCGCATCAATCTTACCGCCCGCCGTAATGGTATCGATAACCAGCGAACCAGAATCCGACGATGTCACGAAGAAAATGATCGTCAGTACCATACCGAAGAAGCTGATCACGCCAGTGAACGGCAGCGCTTCAAACATCTTGTAAATGGAAAGCTCAGGCTGCCAGTTTCCGTTGGTGATCAAGTTCACCACGCCGTTGTAACCGCCATCCATTTGATCCAGTGCAGTGGTACCAAACGTCGTCATCCAAACGATACAAACGATGGTTGGTGCAATCAGTACCGCCAAAATAAATTCACGAACAGTACGACCACGAGAAACGCGAGCGATGAACATACCTACGAATGGAGACCATGATACCCACCACGCCCAATAGAACGTCGTCCAACCGTGGTAGAAGCCCGAATCTTCGCGTCCTACCCAGTTAGAAAGAGCAGGTAACCAGCTAAGGTAATCCACGGTGTTTGACACCACACCGCTGAAGATAAGTGCCGTTGGGCCAACGGCAATCACGAACACCATCAACATGCCCGCCATCACCATGTTGATTTCACTCAGACGCTTTACACCACCGTCCATGCCGCGATAAACCGACACAAGTGCTGCCAAGGTGATCACCAAAATCAAGATTGATTTGGTTTCAATGCCTGCATCAATACCAAACAGGTAGTTAAGACCTGCTGCAATTTGATTTGCACCTATACCCAGCGATGTTGCCAAGCCAAACAGGGTGGCCAATACCGCCATGATATCAATGACGTGACCCCAAACACCCCACACACGATCACCCAATAGCGGGTAGAACGCAGAACGCAGTGTCAGAGGTAGGTTTTTGTTGTAGTGGAAAAAGGCTAACGCCAAACCCACAACCGCATAGACAGCCCACGCATGGAAACCCCAGTGGAAAATCGATGCAGCCGTACCGATGCTACGTGCTTCCGCAGAACCGGTTTCCAAGCCCAGAGGTGGGTTTAGCGTGTGGTTCATTGGCTCTAGCACGCCATAGAACATCAAGCCAATACCTACACCCGCAGAGAACAGCATGGCAAACCAAGCAGGGTACGAGTAATCAGGTGTTGCTTCATCACCACCTAAGCGGATTTTGCCGACAGGCAAGAACGCCAGTATTAAACAGAAGATTAAAAAGATGTTGGCGGAAATGACAAAGAACCAGTCAAACGACTGTGTGATTGCAGGGCGTAGCCACCCAAAGAACTCCGCAGCTTGTTCTTGAAAAATCAACACACCCAACACAAACACCACCACCATGATGGCGGAAATTGGGAAAACAGGGTTATGGAAATCAAGCCCTAATACGTTGACGTTATCTTGACCGATTTGATAATCGGTATTGTATTGATCGTCGTTATTTACTTCCGATGTAGATTCACTCACAGCATTGCCTCCTTTTACTGCTCAACAACGCGACACGATAGAGCAGCAATAGCAACGCCCTTTCTCACTCTACGAAGAGTGAGAAAGGGCATTCATTCATTATTTTATTGTGTACGCTGTTCAATGATGACGAATCGGCCAAGAGAAGTCTGAGAAAATCCCTTTTCATCCCAATTAATGAGCAATCAGTAAGAGAAAAAATGTAATCGCAATCAAACATCTCAAAGACAAGACGTCGAGAGAAACTTCGAGAAAACATAGAAGGAAAATGTACGCCAGTAAGTAGAAGGACAGATTCAGTGGCGTAGAGAGAAATACTTATAAATTATAAGTGCTTATTTCAAAGTTTAAGGTACAGCTCCCCGTAAAACGGGTAACAAACAGTACAGGCCACGATATGGCGATATTTTCCCTCCAAAATTGAAAACGCGCTCAGTCGGCGCGTTTATGGTGTTAGAGCAATTGCTTTTAAAAGGGCTTGGTTTCAAAGGCTATGACTGAAGATCCCTCTTGGATCGCTTCCAAATCGATTGTGCCCTTTCGTCCCCCGTAGCAACAACAACACGATGAAAATCAGCGTACCTATAAAAGGAATGATGGTGATCAACATCCACCAGCCAGATTTATCGATATCGTGTAGACGTCGTATCGTAACGCCAAGTGAAGGCAATAGTGTGATCCCCCACCAAAGCAAAGAGGCGTTCAACTCCATGATATTGAAGTTATCAACACCTACCGAGGCAACATCGAGCCACAAACACAGCAACAAAATAAGGTTTTGAGTCAGGAGGAAACCAAAATATTCCTTTCTCCTTGCCCGTCCATAAAAAGTTGCATACTTCAAAAAACCAAGAAAAAACCACTTCATCTTGTTCTACCTACAGCTTATGTTTGCGGTCAGAATTCGATTAGCACGCTAACAAAGTGCAGAAGCTGAAATAGGGACTGAACACTCAAAAACACCAGCTTAATATGCGCTCAACTCTGATTTATCGCTATCGAGACGCAGTCTCACTCGTGGAAATTCATACAGTTGCATTCTCATTCTCGGACACAAGAAAATTTGAGACACCGCGCATGATCCACCATGATTCCCCCGGAGCAATTCCCAAAAAAAAACCAGCTCGAAAGCTGGTCGTTACGGCACATATTTCTTGTACTTTTAACGGGAGATCACCCAGAAAATGTGCTGCTCTTTGATTGTTCACCCCGAGGGTCAGGGCCAAATCGATTACTGCCTTTGGTACCTTCGAATGCCTGCATGATAAGAAGCACAATGACACCGAATGGCACAATACTTAGGAATGCCCACCAGCCAACTTTGTCGGTATCATGTAGCCTGCGAACAGTCACAGCTAAAGTAGGCACCAAGACAGCGACCGCATAAACCATTCCAAGCGTACCAATACCCGCTTCAGCGTTGTATGAACCAACCAACTGATCGACATACCCCAGTACAAACGACACCACAATATTTACCAGAATAAATGTCCAGTATTCCTTTCTTCGAGCACGCCCTTTGAATACGGCATATTTCTTTAACACACCAATATAGTCATTCATGATTCTCTCCCTACCCAACGCTTGCTGTGTAACAACACAAAATACCAAACACAAAACTTCAAGCGAGTAATGTATCAAATCTCACGAATATTAGGAGCATGACATATCCGTTTATATTCGATCGCCCCATTTCTTTTTGATGAAGATGCAGGTTGCGTAGTCGAAGGTAAAATGAGTAACTAGTGGCACATTTACCACGCAAGGATTGCGACCATTCAATGACGACTCTCAATCAGAAGATGACATGGATACCCGTGGTATTGGCAATCATTGCGACCATGAGCTGGGCAGGCAATATTACGCTAGCAAAAATGGTTAATGAATCCATACCACCCATCGGTCTCGCATTCTGGCGTTGGACGGTGGCTTCTATCGTACTTGCACCCTTTGTGCTGCGCCCCATGATCAAACAATGGCGTCTATTTAAAGACAACATCAGACTGGTTCTGTTGTTAGCCTTGTTCGGCGTGGCTGGCTACAACACCTTGGTGTATGTCGCGCTAAAAAACACGCTTTCCACTAACGTCGTGATTTTGCAATCCGCTTCGCCGCTCATGATTTTGCTGGTGCAGTTTTTCTTACTTAAACAAACCACGACACTGCGCCAAGCGCTCGCTATCGGGATATCCGCCATCGGTGTGCTACTTATTATCACCAAAGGCAAGCTCATCACTGACTTTACCTTTGGCAATAGTGAGCTGATCGCATTGTTCGCCATTCTCGTCTGGGCGACGTATTCTGTATTTGTACAACGCCTTCCTGACGATCTCAAAGGACTGCCTATATTGGGCTATACCGTGTTTATCGGCACTGCCATGCTGTTACCCGTTTATATTGCAGAGTCTGTGTTTGTTGAAACCATGCCGCTATCATTTGAAAGCATCGCGATTTCCCTTTACACGGGTATTTTTGCCTCCGGCCTTGCATTCTTTTGTTGGAATGCTGCATTGCAACGTATGGGAGCGGCTAAAACAGGGCAATTCATGCATTTGATCCCCGTATTTGGTTTGATTTTTTCCATGCTATTGCTGGGAGAGCGCCTCGAGAATTATCACTACATCGGCATCACATTTATTGTCGTCGGTTTGATCGTGGCAAACCTTTCTTCACGAAAACAACGTCTTCAGTCAACCTAGTCAGTTAATCTGGCAAGCCAGCGGTGATGAAAACGGATTTGAGTCACCTAGTCACATTCCGTTATAGTGACGCCCAGTAGCAATAAGGGCGCTTTAACATGTTAACCATTTCCCAAACCGTTTCTCTTTCAGACGATGAAATTGAGATTTCTTATATCCGCGCACAAGGTGCAGGTGGTCAGAACGTCAATAAGGTCTCGTCTGCCGTTCATCTGCGATTTGATATTCAGGCGTCATCGCTGCCAGATTTTTACAAAGAAAGATTGCTCGCACTCAAAGACAGTCGCATCACAAAAGATGGCGTGATTGTGATTAAAGGGCAGCAATTTCGCACCCAAGAAAAAAATCGGGATGATGCACTATCACGCCTGCAAGAAATGATAAAAAGCGTCGGTGTCGTTCAAAAAGCGAGAAGAGCCACCAAGCCAACAAAGGCATCACAAAGGCGTCGAGTTGACGGGAAAACCTTGCGCGGAAAAACCAAATCGATGAGAGGCAAAGTACAGATGTAACCCGTTGTAACCAAACCACATTGATTTTGCTTCGCTGGGTGTCTCTCGTTTCGCTATCGCGCCCAACCACACCCTTCGCCCCCACTCCGACAGTTCCCCATGCTCTTTCCACTGGTCTGATGTCACACATTCCCTGCGGGTTTTGCTGAGTTACTTGTCACCACCTCCTCTCTAGTGTTGAATCAAAATGAATCAACAAGAGGAATATCACGTGTCTCAGACTCCCTTCAAGGACTACCCGCTCTCACAAACACAAGCCATTGTTTGGAATGATATGGATGCACTCCAACACATCAACAACACGGTCTATTTTCGCTACTTTGAAGATGTGCGCGTTGTGATGCTCGAAGAGTTAAAAGTGTTTGAACACGTGAAAAGCCACAACGTCGGCCCTGTCGTGGCATCAACACGCTGTGACTACCGCGCCCCGCTCGTTTATCCAGACACCATCACTACGGTGTCATGGGTCGAAAACGTTCAGGAAAAGCGCTACACCATGAAATATGAAATCCACAGCCATAATCAACAACGCTGCGTGGCAGAAGGCGAAGCACTGATCGTTTACTGTGATTTCAAAACGGGAAAAAGCTGCGCCATCCCAGAAAACACAGCCTCCCAGCTTCAACGCTATGTGAAATGAACCGTGACCACATCATTCCTGTCCCTCACGTCACTCAGATCTGATTTCGCTTCAATGAGCCTATCGCCATTGTCCATTGATTTGGCTATGGGGGAACACCTCACGCTCAGTGGCCCGTCAGGGTGCGGAAAAACAAGTCTGCTAAAAGTATTGGCAGGTTTGCAACCCGCACAAAGCGGCGAGATCCAATGGCAACAACAACGAGTCACCGGTAACAATCTCATGTGGTGGCGCAAGCAATGCTGCTATTTACCGCAAGAACCTATATTGGGTGCAGAGACTATTTCTGGAGTGTTGCGCCTACCTTGGGCACTTAAGGCGGAATCAACGACTCCACCCAACGACGAACGCTGCTGTTCAGTGTTGTGCGATTTAGGGCTCGCCCACCACTTAGACACTGACGTCAGCACTCTTTCGGGCGGAGAAAAACAACGGCTAGCTATCGCACGCGCAATGCTGCTCGCACGCCCTATTTGGTTGCTCGATGAACCAACATCCGCGCTCGACCCTAAAAGCCGCGACAACGTCATCACGTTGTTGTCCCAACTCTCCGTGATCATGGTATCTATCTCACATGATCCTGTGTGGGCAGCATCAGCGGATCAAACCTATGACATGGGGATTCAAGATGAGTGAAGCATTAGTTATCGGCAATGGCGCATTGGCCGCTTTCTACCTGATGTTTCTCATCCCACTGCTGTTGTTCCAACGTTGGCAATTGGGGTTAAGCAAGTCGCTTATCTTCTCTGTTACCCGAATGACACTGCAACTGGCCGTGGTGGGTTTATATCTACAAACCTTGTTCGATTTTGCCAATATCTTTCTCAATACAATCTGGCTACTTGTGATGATTTTGGTCGCTAGCTGGACAGTGTGTCGACAAGCTGGTGCGAAACCCAAAAGCCTACTGTTACCCGTATTGTCAGGCCAAGCCATCGCACTGGTTTGTGTCTTGCCCGTCATGATCATTGGTGTGATTCAAGCAGAACCGTGGTGGCAGGCGCAGTATTTAATTCCTGTGGCTGGAATGCTGCTCGGAAATGCCCTGTCCGCCAATGTGCTGGCGCTAGATCGCTTCCATGCCAGCTTAAAGCAACGCCATGATGAATTTCAGTTTTACTTGTCATTAGGTTCTCCCCATCCAAGCAAACCTTTTATGAAGGAAGCGTTTACCGCTGCACTACGTCCACCACTGGCCGCCATGAGCACGCTGGGTATTGTAAGCTTACCCGGTATGATGACAGGCCAAATTCTCGGTGGGACAACCCCATTGTTGGCGGTGAAATATCAACTGGTGATCATGGTCGCGATTTTTCTTACCGTGACCCTCTCGGTCGCTACGACACTGACTTTAGCCAGCCATCGTGCTTTCGATCAATATGGCCGCTTAAAGATGTAGATTTCTCGCTAACGGCTCCATGATAAAAAGCACGGAAACAAAAAAGCCCTGACCAATCCGGTCAGGGCTTTTCACTGAATCTCTTTTCTTTCGTGTTGTCGTGAATTACGACACTGACAGTACGAAACCTGGCAACAGAACAAATACAGCGCCCAAGTAACCTACAACAGTCAGTTTTGATTTTACTGCGTAATCCGCCAACAACTCTGCACACTTAATCGGTAGCTCACGCAGGAACGGCAAGCCATACACAACCAGAATACCCAGCACGTTAAACGTGAGGTGTACCAATGCAATTTGAAGTGCAAAGATGGCGTTGCCACCCGTTACGGCTGTCGCTGCCAGCAACGCAGTAATACATGTACCGATGTTTGCACCAAGGGTGAACGGGTAAACCTGACGGATGCTCAGAACGTTCGTTCCAACCAAAGGAACCACCAAGCTCGTTGTTGTCGAAGACGACTGCACTAGGATAGTCACCAGCGTGCCTGATGCGATGCCGTGGATTGGACCACGACCGATTGCGCCATTCAGCACTTCGCGTGCCTTACCCACCATCAGCTTTTTCATCAGTTTACCCATAACGGTAATCGCAACGATGACCAAGAAAATCCCGAAAAGAACCAGTGCGACACCACCCAAGTTACCAGGAAGCGCCTCAAACACAGATTTAGCGCCGTTCACAACAGGTTTGGTGATTGGTTTGATGAAGTTGAAGCTCTTCATGCTGAGGTTGTCAGCTTGCATGAGCGGAGAAACCAACCATGCAGAGATTTTCTGAAGGAAGCCAGTCATCACTTCCAAAGGAAGGAAAATGAGAACAGCAATCAAATTGAAGAAATCATGCACGGTGGCACAAGTGAAGGCGCGACGAAATTCGTCTTTACAGCGTGCGTGGCCCAAACTCACCAATGTGTTGGTGACCGTTGTACCCACGTTCGCACCCATGACCATAGGGATAGCCAGTTCAACAGGCAAGCCGCCTGCAACCAAACCAACGATAATTGATGTCACGGTGCTAGAAGATTGAATAAGTGCAGTGCCGATAATACCAATCATCAAACCCGCAACTGGGTTTGTGGCAAACTCGAACAACTCTTTTGCTTGCTCGCCCGCAGCCCACTTAAAGCCGCTACCGATCATTGAAACAGATAAAAGCAACAGATACAGCATGCCGATCAAAGCTGTCCATTGCAGAGCGCGTTTTCCTGGAGCGTTAGACTGAGGTCTTGGGAGTGCTTCAGTTTGGATGCTCATAACTCACTTCCTAATATGTAAGTAATTTGTCGGTTCGCAGGCATCCTATGAATGTATTGTGACAGTAATATTACCAACAAATTTCATTTGACGATTTTTTGAAGCTTTTGTGACTAATTCATGACCCTCGAGCAATTAATTTGATGCGGAACACAAAAAAGTTTTATCGTAAAAATCCCTATAAAATAGCCAGTTACGAGTGAAAAGAGCAGCCATAAAAAAAGCCCGAATCAACGGGCTTAACGAAGTATTATTTTTTGATTATTTTTGTGACAAAGCGACATATAAAGCGATGTATACCCAAACAACCTGAAGATGCAGGATTCAGCGAGTTTTACTGGCGTTATGATCAAGGCGTCCCTTTGCCGATGTAGCGATCTCCATTAAAAAGGGATAACACCGAGCATGGCGTCAGTAAACTCGCCCGAAGGGAGGCCCTCAGTGCGTCCACTTCATCGTTAAATTCCTGTGAGATAGAATGCTATTTCTACAAGAATTTGCCTTGAATTAAACGCACTGATGGCCTCTGAAATCGAACATCTTCAGGTTGTTTGGGTATAGAAGGTTACTCAGTAACCCATTGCGCGAGACACAAACGCGCGAGTACGATCATGCTGAGGATTGTCAAAAATCTGAGATGGTGGACCTTGTTCAACAATCACACCACCCTCCATAAAAATCACTTTGTCAGCAACATCTCGAGCGAACTGCATTTCGTGTGTCACGACCACCATGGTCTGTTTTTGTTCAGCAAGCTGCTTCATAACCGCCAAGACTTCGTCAACCCACTCAGGATCAAGCGCAGAGGTTGGCTCATCAAATAAAATGACATCGCCTTTACAAGCCATGGCTCGTGCAATGCCAACCCGCTGTTGTTGTCCGCCAGAAAGCTGTGCCGGGTATTTGTGAAGGTGCTCAGCCATACCTACGTTTTCCAGAAGTTGCTTCGCGGTTTCCTCTGCTTTCGCTTTCGGCTCTTTCCATACCGTGACTAACGACTCCGCGACATTCGCCAGCGCAGTTTTGTTGGCAAACAAGGCGTAACTTTGAAACACGAAGCTACTTTGTTTACGAAGCCGCTGAATATCCGCTTTGCTAGCGCTCTCAGCGGCTACACGAGCCTCACCAATTTGAATCTCACCCGTTGTTGGCGTTTCCAAATAATTAAGGCAACGTAGCAAGGTTGATTTCCCTGTACCTGACGGCCCAATGATGGCGACAATTTCACCTTGATGTACTTCAAGATCTATCTGCTTAAGTACTTCAACATCACCAAAGCGTTTACTCAAACGTGTCACATTAATCATCGCGCATACGCCTTATTCAACCTGACTTCCAACAACGACTGAATCTGAGTGAAGAAAATCACCACCACCCAATAAATCAGAGCCACCGCTAAAAACGCTTCAAAGAACTTAAAGCTTGATGACGCTTCCATCTGCGCCTTTGCCATGATTTCAGCCACGCCGAGCGTAAACGCAAGCGAAGTGCTTTTTATCATGTCGATGAAATAGTTCATCAATGAAGGCGTAGCGACGCGAGCAGCTTGAGGCAAAATGATACGTCTCATCGCTTGAAGCTCGGTCATGCCGATACTCAAGCTCGCTTCCATTTGGTTTTTATCAATACCAACAATCGCCGCGCGAATACTCTCAGCCATATACGCAGAGAAGTGGAGCGAAATACCAATGACGGCGGCAGTAAATGCATCCATGCCGACAAATATCGGGAAGACCTGCGGCAGACCGTAATAAAGCAGGAATAGCTGTACTAGCAGAGGCGTACCTCTAAAGAAAGAGATGTATACCACTACAAACGCATTCAATACGTTTACTCTGAACACCCTTACCAATGCCAAGCACACTGATAACACCAGAGCAATCGCAAAGCCAATCAATGACATCTCTAACGTTATTCCCAGATACTTCACCAGTATCGGGAACAACGCCAGCATGTAGTCAAAATCGAAACTGTTCATTATTGCGTGATGTCAGAATCAAACCACTTTTCAGAAATCGCAGTCAGGGTGCCGTCTGCTTTCATTTCTGTCAGGGCTTGATCGACTTTTGTTTTAATAGCCAGCTTCTCAGGGGTATTCAAAAACGGCATCGCGTTTTGAATCGTCTCAAACGGTTCGCCAGCTAGCGCCAATGGTAGGCCTGATTTCTTAATGAGCTGTGCAGAAGAAACGCGGTCCATGATGAAGGCATCAGTACGTCCTAGTGCGACATCTTGTTCGAAGCCTGAATCATACGTAATGATGTTGATTTCGTTGTTCTTGTCGTAGTTACGCAACAGCTGTTCAAAGTTGCTTCCCAAGTTAACCGCCACTTTTTTGCCTTTCAGATCGTCGATGCTTTCAATGTCATCGCGGCCTTTTCGGATCACCACTTGCGCACCATCCACCACATAAGGCACTGAGAACGCGTATTTTGCTTTGCGGACGTCGGTCATGGTGATTTGGTTACTGATGGTATCAATGTGGCCAGCTTCTAGCATGCCAAACAAGCCAGAGAAGCTAGAGGTGACAAACTCAACATCGTAATCAGCACGTTGGCCAATTTCATTCCATACATCGACTTCAAAGCCCTGCAGTTTGTCCAGCTTAACGAAAGTGAACGGGAAATAGCGGCCTGACATACCGACTTTGATTTCATCTTGAGCAAGCGAAGCAGTTGACGTGAAGCTGGCAGCCAAAGCAAGGGTGGCTACTAAAAGGTTTTTCATCGAAGGCATTATGATTACTCCATTATTCTGATGCCGCCAATGTAACCTAAGTGTAATTGAGTCATAAATAACTAAACGTTCTATTTAATACTCTATCAATAAAGCATTTATCAAACTTATAAATCGCATTCGTATAATTGAACAGTGTTTTTGACTAAATATTCACCATTATTAAGCAACAATCACACCTTAGTGATTGATGCCAGACACTATGTCTCCCTATTCCGCCCTCTCGATGAAGAATGTTTTGCTTCACTTTCATAGTTGCCTATTCACTGCGCATGATAGCCAAGCGTCCTACTTTCAATGCAAAAACACACACTTCATTCACAAGCCATTCTGTTAATAAGATCACTAAAATCAATGATATGTGACTGCCTTCTCAGTCAAATCATCATGCAACATTTATCCAGTAAAGGGCTTATTTGTCCAATATCTTAAGCCCCAGACCGAGCGCATAATCAGCCCATCTCAATACAAACCCAAAATTACAAACCCCAAATTACAAACAAAGGTCTGAACCATGAAAACAAACATAGCCGAGTTAAAGCGTCACCTACTCACCGGCACCAGCCACATGTTGCCATTCGTTGTTGCAGGTGGTGTTCTACTTGCTCTTTCGGTAATGCTAGGCGGCAAAGGTGCCGTTCCTGAAGGTGTATTCCTTGAAGGCATTTGGGATATGGGTATCGCAGGTTTCACCCTGTTCGTTCCTGTTCTTGGCGGTTACATCGCTTACTCAATCGCAGACCGTCCAGCACTTGCTCCAGGTATGATTGGTGCTTACCTTGCTAACCAAGTACAAGCGGGTTTCCTCGGCGCAATCATCGTCGGTTTCATCGCCGGTTACGTTGTCCTGCAACTGAAGCGCATCCCTCTTTCTAACAAGCTTAAAGCGCTGTCTACTTACTTCATCATTCCAATCGGCGGTACGTTCATCGTATCTGCACTGGTTGTTTGGGTAATCGGTCAACCTATCGCTGGCTTCATGGCATTCATGAACGAAGGTCTGCAATCAATGGCTGGCGCTTCTAAAGCAGTGCTTGGCGCAGTTCTTGGTGGTATGACTGCATTCGATATGGGCGGTCCTATCAACAAAGTAGCAACCCTATTCGCACAAACTCAAGTCGGCACTCAACCTTGGTTGATGGGCGGCGTTGGTGTGGCAATCTGTGTGCCACCACTAGGTATGGCTCTAGCAACTTTCCTTGCTCCTAAGAAATACTCTCCAGAAGAAAAAGAAGCAGGTAAAGCTGCAGCAATCATGGGTTGTATCGGTATCACTGAAGGTGCTATTCCATTCGCAGCAAATGACCCAGCACGCGTTATCCCAGCTATCGTTGCAGGCGGTATCGTCGGTAACGTTGTGGCCTTCATGGCAGGCGTTCTTAACCACGCACCTTGGGGTGGCCTGATTGTTCTGCCGGTTGTTGAAGGTCGCATGATGTATGTCATTGCCGTCATCGCTGGTGCCGCAACCACAGCCCTTGTTGTGAACGCATTGAAGAAACCTGTCGCAGAACGCGAAGAAGAAACAGCAGCGAAAACAGAAGAACTAGAACTGTCTTTCGACTAACAAGCGCTGCAAAAACAACATGAATTATCGGAGCGACAACCCCAACTCACGTTGTCGCTCCACACTGAACTTAAAAATTATAAAAGTGTATAAGAGAGATTTACTATGAAACTTATTGGCGTAACTTCTTGCCCGTCTGGCGTTGCTCACACATACATGGCTGCTGAAGCTCTAGAAACCGCAGCAAAAGCAAAAGGCTGGGACGTTAAAATTGAAACTCAAGGCGCAATCGGCATTGAAACCGAGCTGACTGCTGCAGACGTTGAAAGTGCAGATGTTGTGGTTCTGACCAAAGACATCGCTATCAAAAACGAAGAGCGCTTCAACGGTAAAAAAATTGTTCGTGTGACTGTGACTCAGGCAGCTAAACAAGCACCTGAAATCATCGCAAAACTTGAGAGCATGCTAGCTCAAGCATAATTTCGACATCACCGCGGTATACCTTTACCGCGGTTTTTGACTTTCCTGCACCGTAAAGCACAACCCTTTTCCAACGCCTTATTCCGCTTTACGCCCTCGTAGTTTGCTCAAAGGCATCCACATGCACAATATTGCTGAATCCCTCACCGACTTTACTGGCAAACTCATTGCCATTTGCAGCAACGAAAACACGCCGCCGGAAGGCGCATACCAAGTTAACTTTAACCGTTTAGAGATCATTCTTGATGGTGAGTACGACCTATTCGTGGATGCAAAAGAAGGCAGCGATAAGCTCACGCTAACGCAGGGTAACATGGTGTACATCCCTTCCAATGCGTGGAGTAAACCTACGTGGGATAAACCCTGCAAAATGATTTCAGTGCTATTTGGCAAGCATCAAGTCGGATTCAGCTTTGTGCAATACACCCCGGATGGCGGATTTATTGATGTTCAAAAGCACGCGCTCGCTTTGCCCTCTTCCATGGCGCTTGGACACGTACTCGACGCCCTCAATTGTATGAGTGATAAAAGCCGTTCAAACGTGATGGGAGAGCACCTCGCCAATGCGCTGATTCAGTACTGCCTCGAACTCCTTGGAAACCCCGTACAAAGCAAAATCAGCCGCAGTGAGAAGCTCTACCGCAGCATGTGTATTTACGTGCAAGAGAACTTCCACAAAGACATCACCCGCGTGACCGTCGCCAGCCGATTTGGGGTGTCATCCGCCCACGTTTCTCGTCTATTCAACCAAGAAGGTTCCGTGAAGTACGCCGATTACGTAACCTATGTTCGCCTCGACCGCGCCAAGTTCATGCTAAAGAAATACAACTTCAAGTTAGAAGAAATCGCTCACCGTTGCGGCTTCAAAGACACCAATTACTTTTGCCGGGTATTTAAAAACAAGACGGGTAAAACGCCGAGTGAGTATCGATTGGGGGCGGTTTAGTGGCTTTGAGGATAATACTAAGCTCATATCTCTCCAAACCAGATAGTGATACCCAGATAGTGATCCCCAAACAACCTGAGAATGCAGGATTGGGCGAGCTATACTGATAAGGGATGAATAAGCCTTTGTCATTGTGTTTCACTAGGTCTAAAAATCAGCCAACATCAAAAGCGTATCGCTTATTGCTAACCACTCCCAGTTACTTACCGCTATTAAGTCCAGACACAACCTACTGAAATTGACTAGATTATGGTTTCCTTAATCCGTATGTCCCGTTAGGGTTAGAGTGGAAATACTGAAAGATACTTACTCAGCAAAAAACATAGATTTATTTCTGAACATGTCGAAAATTAGGGAATGGGAACGTCCTTGTAGCGTAACCATCAAAAATGAAAGGAGTTCAAAATGAAATATATGCTGTTGTTGTATGCTGCACCGGACAAAGAGCCTGTCTATGGCACCCCTGAGTTTGATGAAATGATGACCGCGTTTGCTGCGACCAGCGAAGCCTATAAAAACGACGGTGTTCTTGTGGGTGGAGAAGGATTGCAGGGTATTGAAGCCGCCACTTCACTCCGCATCAAATCCGGTAAGGTGGAAACCATGGATGGTCCCTTTGCAGAAACGCGTGAGCATCTGGGTGGCTATTATATTGTCGATGTAGCGGATCTAGATACCGCCTTGAAATATGCCGAAATGATACCCATCGCCCACTTCGGCAACATCGAGGTACGCCCGTTGTTGGACTACGATCAAGAGCACTGACAGATGAAGAATGCCGTTCCCAAAGCTATCGCGGTCAGCCACATCATTGATGAGGTGCTTCGCCGCGATCGGGGACGGATTTTGTCTGGGCTAATTTCCAGATTTGGCGACTTCCAAATGGGCGAAGATGCGTTGCAGGAAGCATCTGTTGCCGCTCTCAAACATTGGGGTCGAGTAGGTATTCCTCACGATCCCGTCGCGTGGCTAATGAAGGTGGGATTGAACAAAGGGATCGACCAAATCCGTTCAGCTCAACGCGAAGCGATAAGAGCAAACGACTTAGCGATCAGCACACCAAATCATGTCTATGAAGACATTCCGGAAACAATCCCAGACGAACGCCTGCGTTTAATTTTCACCTGTTGCCACCCCGCACTTGAGGAAAAGTCCCGAATTGCACTGACTCTGCGCACAGTGTGTCATTTAACAACCCGAGAGATCGCAGCAGCCTTCCTCGATAATGAACAAACCATGGGACAACGCCTGTCCAGAGCAAAAAAGAAAATCAGATCCAAAGGCATCAGTTTCTCTGTACCGGAATCAGAGGGCTGGACAGAGAGACTAGGAACCGTTCTTTCTACGATATATCTGATTTTTACCACTGGCTATGTCAGAGAAGACACTGGACCACGAGATCTATGCGAAGAAGGTATTTTCTTGATGCGCCTTTTACGCAAACTTTGCCCTAATGAACCTGAAATAGAAGGTGCGCTTGCGTTGATGCTTTTGACTGATGCAAGGCGAGTCGCAAGAATCGACGGTGACGGTGCTATCGTGCCTATAGAAGAACAGAACGAAGAGATTTGGCAGAATGACATGGTTGCGGAAGGGAGAAGCATCCTTGAAGACGCAATCGGACGCATGCAACCAGGTCCCTTCCAAATCAAAGCAGCCATCGCAGACTGCCACATGTTGCGACCCAAACCTGATTGGCCACAGATGTCCTTGCTCTATAGGGCGCTTTGGGTATTCGAACCAACCCCTGTCGTCGCTCTGAACTGGTCTGTGGTCATAGCCGAAACAGGACACTATGAACTCGCGTTGCAAAAACTTGATGAATTGCAAAGTAAACTCAAAAACTACCAACCTTGGTACGCCGCTCGCGGTCATATCCTAGCAAAACTTGGCGAATTCTCAGGCGCTCGCAACGCTTACATACAAGCTATTGATACCGCACCAAGCGATGCGTCACGCAAATTGCTGGAACGCAAATTAGATATATTAAATCTGTCCAACCAACCAAAGTGTCACAGCCAGCGTAGCGAATGATCTTAAAAGATTGATCCCTTACTGTGCCTACATTTAGCGAATTCGAAACGACTGAATGCTTGGCGACACGGGCTAATTTAAATACAAATCAAGATTGGTTTGTGCATAAGCCACCTTTGAAAACGCTACTACTGATTCCAAATCATCAATGTTCAAATCACCAATGTTAGTGGTGAACTACCACCACTATTTTTCGGATGAATCGCAATAGCTGGTTCCCCGAGGTTGAGGTTAAAGATGGCTATCCTTCGCAGATCTAGGTGTCTAACCTGGTTTTTTTAGTCTGTGTTTTTAAGCTGGGTATCTAGGTTGCGTGTCTAAAGCAACTTTCTAATGCATTGATACCAAAATACATTGCCGAACAATGACGACGGTTGATAAATACATGTTGCAGTAGTACTCTTCATTTAGGTTAGTTGGAAGCCTACCTCGCCAAAGCAATCGTACCAACGCATAAACCAGAGTTAATCAGCGTTTCACTCACATATCATCCCACAACCAATAGCGAGCAGGTTGTATACAAGGAGGACGATATGCGTCATCAAAACAATCCCGATCTTCAACTGTGGCTTCGCGAAGCCAAGTTTCTACAAAAATCCGCTCAATCTGATTCACTGGCACAATCTCTGCCCGTGCTTAGGCGCTTGCTTGAATCTAAGATATACACCAATATCACGTTACCAGAACTCAAGCGCCACTCAGCCACTATTCAACGTAAGCATCTACTTCATATGTTGGCAGCCGAGAACGGACAAAGCTGTTGGGCGGACTTTAAGAAAACCATTTCAACGGCTCCGAAAGGTACACTTCTCCCCTATAGCACCGAACGGCTAGATGCTGGTTATTTGGTTCAGTGGTTCTCTTCCGTTTCGGAGGCACAACGCTATACCGAGCAACACAGTGGAAAAGTGGTGAAGGTGGGAAGTCAGGCAGCCGTAGTGCCAGAATAATAGAAAACTTAGTTTAAACGGGGGCAAGAGCCTCCGTTTATTTGAATGAGATTTAAATCGGTTTGCCTCTTTAGGGCCTAGAGTAGAAACTCATCAAAATTCCGCGCCACTGAATTTCCAATGTCTCAGCTAATGACCGATAGCGTGTCTGTAGTGTTTTAAGTACTGGTTAAATACTCAGCCCTGATGGTGACGGTGCATAATCTTCAATTACACCGATTTGTCACTATTTAACAAGGTGACTTTTGGAATTCGGATCTTAGTTTTATAAAACAGAATGTTACGTTAGATGGTAGAATGGCAGTTTGTTGTTATTGGACTAAATGGTGTGTTTAAACACACCATTTTTGGGTCTAATACACTGTTATACATACAAGGAAGTGTCAGGTGTCATCTGATCAAATTGCTAGATTCATAATTGGAATGAGTTGGCTGTATCATGGAATATTCCCTAAATTGCTACATATTGCTCCTCTAGAAAAAGCAATGACAGCTAGCCTTGGTTTTTCTGAAGAAATCTCTTATTTAATCACTAAATCTGCTGGTATTGGTGAACTCATATTTGGCTTAATCTTTATCGAATTTTATAAGAGTCGTATCGTTATAATTCTAAATATTATGGGCTTAAGTGGTTTGCTGCTATTTGTGGCAATCTTACAGCCCCAGTTATTAGTTGGCGCGTTTAATCCAGTCACAACTAATATTCCCTTAATAGGTTTAAGTTTAATCTTATTAAGTAACACTCAATCTCGACAGCATGGTTAAATGTATGTATAACAAATAAGAATAAGTGTCGCGCAGCCGACACTTTATTCGGGTGTTGAGCAAGCCCGACGCCCCTTTTTATTTAGTAAATTGCTCGGATGAGCATAGGATGGATCTACGCCCGCCACTTTTGTCAGGACGCGCGTAGCCATGAAATTAATAGATAATCATTAACTTCAATGATTTACGTTACTGGTGCGTGTGTTTCTCGGTTCGTTCTCCTCTGAGCCAGTGACGGCCATTCTCCTTATTCTGTTTGCCTTTCGGCTATCTCGGTCGCGAGACTCCGACGCAGACCATCAGGTGTTCACCACAGTGTGGGCAACGTCTTGTTACTGGCTTATTTAACGGCGGTGGCACAGGCAACATCAGACGTGCCATTTGAAGCAGCATGAGCTGAATGCTGTATCGTTTTCGCTTTGCACTGCCATGCAACAAGCCATAGTCCCGCACCCGTTGTAGCCCTTTGGGTAACACATGCTGAAGTATCAACATTAGGAACTGTCGGGCAGGCAAAGAGCGTGTCGCCGATTGCAGGGTCTGGCTGTCGGTGTAACGGAAGGTCACCTGATGGTCACTGATATCGATAATATCTTTATCGGGTAATACCCCGCGATACAAGTAGCGAGAGAGGTATTTCAGCGCAGATAAACCACGACCGCCCGGCAATCGACGACCCACGTCTGGGGCATGGAAGGCGGTAACGACAACAAGGGGTGTGCGTGAATCGCGGTCAGTAACCTTGCTCGCCAGACTGATGCCAATGCCATGTGAGAGTAGAGGAACTGCTTGTTGCCGTTGTGCCACTGCTTGCGGCGGGGGTGATAAAAACCTGCAGGCACAATGGCATGCAGGTGTGGGTGGATATCCCGTCGTCGATTATGGGTATGCAGCACCAGCGTAAAGCCACTGTCACCGCCATGTTTGCGTTGGGCAAAATCCTTGAGCACGGACGCAGCAACAGAGAACATCAGCGAATACAAACACCTCGCGTGTGTGATAGCCATTTTTCTGAGTTCGGCAGGCACGGTGAAAGTGATCATAAAATAGTGTGTCGGCAATAACTTCGCCTCTTGCCGAGTCAGCCATTGCATGGTGTTGGTGTGTTGACACTGCGGACAATGACGGTGCCCGCAAGATAGCGGCGTTCGGTCATCATGGTGACACCCCTGGCAACCCCATTGCACGTGGCCTAATGCCCCTGTTCGGCAGCGAGACATGCCCATGATGGCTCGAGAGATATCCGGGTTAAGCCGCCTCGGCTCGAGTTCAGCGCCATAATGATTGAGCAAGGAAAGAAAGGTGCTCATGCGTCCTCCCACAGTATCGTCAGTCCCGTTGCCAGTTGATTGACAGCCTGATGCACCTCAGCTTGTTTCATCTCAGTGAGTTGTGTGTAGCGCGCGGTGGTATTCAGACTGGCGTGACCCAGCAGGTGTTGTAATGATCGTGAATCCAACCCACGCTCGAGCAGATGGGTGGCATAACAATGGCGTAATGAGTGTGGGCTAATGGCCTTGTTGATCTTCGCGTCACGACAGACTTGCTTCATGGCTTTTTGCACCCCACCGCGGTCCATGTGGGCATCATTGCCGACACCCGGAAAGAGCAAGGTGGGATGGCGATGGGTAGACCAGTGCAGGCGTAAGACCGCGAGTGTTTTATCGGGCAGCGGCACCAAGCGGTCTTTGCCGCCCTTGGCATTGCGCACATGCACCTGATGTTGGTCACTGTCGATATCTGGCACTGACAATCGAAGTCCTTCCCCCAGGCGTAACCCCAGACAATACAAGGTATAGAAGAAGCGTTGGTAGCGAGGTTGTTGGGTGAAGGTGATGAGTAAGCCGACCTCTCTAGGGGTTAATATATCGGGCAAGCGTTTGACCTGAGGCGGCTTAACGATATCGAGCCATTGCCATTGTTTATTAAGGGTGTAGCGATAGAAGAACTGCAAGCCATTGCGATCGAGTTTGACGGTGCTCCAGGAGTGGGTTCCGATAAGGTTCACGAAGTAGGTTTTGAGCTGTTGCTGAGAGAGATTATCCGGTGGACAATCAAAGAACTGTGCGATGCGGCGGACGGCACGGCTGTAGGCATCAATGGTGGCGGGTCGTTTCCCTTGTAGCGTTAAGTTATTGAGGTGCTGTTGATAAAGCGTATCGAAGCGCAGCTGTTGTTGACGGTTCATGGTGTATCTCTCCAGTCCGCTGCCCGATTGGCAGGGTTGGGAGAAACGTAGGCGGTGTGTTGTTATTCTGCCGCATAGCGGCTTCGTTCAACAAGCGAATCAACGAGGGACGTTTACTCGTAGCGCATTTTTTCATGGAAATGCTGTGATTCAGGCGCTTCAATCCATTTGGGATAGTAACTCCCGTTATTCGAACGTTATGTGTAAGGAGAGTTCGTGATTTGCATCGACCGAGTTGGAAAAGTTATCGAAGGTGACGACGTCGGTACGGAAATTCAAGTCACGCAGGCAACAGACGGAACAGGGGCTTATTACATCTTAATGAGTGATGATTTCAGCAACCCAGAAACAGATAAATTCGATAGCTGGGTCGAGTCACTCGAGGATGTAGAAGAATATTTTAAAGAATCTAATTGGGTTATCGAGTGGCAATAACTAACACACATATAAAAAATTTAGCCAGTATCGCCCCTTCGGGGCTGGAACTCCACTCCGGCGTTTCACGCCTACGCTGCGTCCGCTGCTAAAGGCGTTATCTGTCAGTTCATTTCATTGCTTGTTTTGTGATGTTTAGCTAGCCAGTTCCTCCCTCCGTTGCAGGCTGTTTAAACCCAAAAGTCTCATCAAACAAATCCCAAACTCGATGCAAAATCATGTGGCTATTTTTGCTAAGTTTAATTCAACGCTTGTGGTTTTATCGAGTGATTTTGTCTTTTTGGCCGTAGTTGAACTCGCAAAATGGCGCGTTCGTTGAGTATTGGCGGCAAAGCCGCGATAGGATGAAGATTTAGCGGTTAACAAAGTCATCAACAGGACACATTGTCAATCTCGAAGCGCTTAGAAAATGGTGTGAATACATTGGTTTGGTTTAGTGCGGGCAAGTGCCCGTTATCACAACGTTAGGTAAATAATGAATCCTATAGTTTTAGGGGCTAGAGATAGGTTTAATGTTTTGGAGTTGGGTGCTGGACGAGCTGAAAATCGTACAGAATACCGATGTTCTGCTTGTCTAACTATTTCCCGCTTTACGGAGAAGTCGTTTGCAAAAAATATGTTTAAAGATTTCTCGATTTTTCCTCCTGATATAAGAGCAGTGCTGGAGGTTTCAGTGCCTTTTACACGAGCTAATTGGGAGGAGTTCCTTGATTTTGAATGTAGTGGCTGTGGGGGATTTATCAGAATCATATATATCCCAAATGAATACCGTATGGGTTGCCACTATTATATTCTAAGGCAAGTGATTGAAATGGTGAATACCTAACAAGAAAATCAACGTGGACGTTTACTCGTGACACATTTTTTCATAGAAATGTTGTGATTCAGCCGTTTCAATCGGTTTGGGCTAGTAAACGCCCGTTATGCTGACGTTAGGTGTAAATACGGTGTCGGGGCTACGATGATTAAATTTGGTTCTCCTTGCGATGGGTGGTTAGACCTACATATAGACATAAACTCCAATTGGACTACTTTCTCAATTTCTGATGTTGGACCTAATTCAGTGGTTCAGTTTTCCCGTGTTTTAGATTGGCTTGCGAATCCACTTGATTCATATCGGGTTTACTGCAACTTAGAGCCAGAGTTATTGGTTTTAAGCTTTCACTTAGATAGTGGTTTTGTAACTGCAGAGGTAGAGTTAGATGCATTGAATCTAGGGCGAGCTTCTATGAGCGTTTATGACTTTCACGTAATGTTCAGTGAAGAAATTCACGTATTGCTTCCAAGTTGCAAAGGAAAAGCATGGACAAGTGAAGTGAACACCTAACAAATAAGAATAAGTGTCGCGTAGCCGACACTTTATTTGGGTGTTGGACAAGCCCGTTGCTGCTTTATTAAGTCAATTGCTCGGGTGAGCGCCGGATGGATGTATGCCCGCCACTGATTAATAGGCGAACGGCACCATGAAGTTATTAGACATTCTATAACTTCAATGGGTTACGTCACTGTGTGTCTATTCTTCCACGCTTTCTCCTTCGATTAAATGGCCGCCATTCTCCTTATCCTGTTCGCCTTTCGGCTACCTCGGTCGAGTGACGCCCACGCCGACCATGGGTCGTTCTCCGCACGTTGGACAACATCGCGTCACGGGAATGTTTAGCCGTGGTCATGACGCTAAGGGAGCGACCGAGTTTAGTGAGCGTAAGGTCAGCCCCATCGAGTGAGGATTGGGTCGCAAGTATCAGAGACTGAAGCCGTTTTTTATGAATAGTGGGACACTGATTTTGTAGAGTATCTTGTAGAATTTGAATATCGCGCATCGTTCATCCCTTTTGGTGGAATGTGGTTTTTGGCGAAATTCATTAGATCAAAAGGGTCGATGCGCGTCCTTCTCATTGTTTAGAAAAGAGATTTTGAGGGGATTCGCTAGATTCGAACGTTAAGTGCTATAAGAAGTTATGGAGAATTATGAAATTGCCCCACGACTGGTTTCACGCCGACTCAGAAGACAAAGAAAGGTATGGGAAAGAGCTAAACCTAGAGATGCTATCTGGACATTTTTTGTTTTCTAAAAATATTGAGGTTTATGCCCACCGCGATGATGCGACTGATGACATTTTGTGTCGGCACATAGACGCAGAGGGCTTATACACAGTTGTTCACTTAACATGGAGTATGAGGCCTGAAATTGACAACAAACATCCTACTGTAGAGTTTCATGGTTCATACGATGAGTTTCTTCAATACAACTCAAAATTTTTCAACTAGTAGCTTGTTATCAAAGCATTCGAATATCGCACCTAACAAAAGTGACCAAATGGACAAACTTTGCGCGCTTTTTGGTTTTTTCTAGTACGGGATTACGGTGTAAGAATCTAATCTAATTATCAAATTTTCCTGTGTTGCTGGCGTTAAGTGTAAATCAGGTATCGTTCATGATCGTCCAAGAAGAGAGTAGAAAAGAGAATTTATTAAGTGCTGGTGTGACTAGCCAATTTATCGATGCCATAGACAGGCTTGAAGAATTGGGAGAAATTCAGTATCAAATACAAAAACCTGAAGGTGCTTATTGGTATCTTCCATCTATTGAGAACGAATATGAAATATTAAGAGGGTTCGATATCACCCCAATCTGTGATGGTTCAAATGGAGACTCCTTCTACGTCTTGTTATCTAAACCTGACGAGAGAAAATTTGTCTACTTCGAGTTAGAAGCAGACGAAATATATAACGATTTTGGTGGTTCATTTCAGCTTCTATTGGCTCATATAATAATCGACCTAATGGATTTCTCCGAAGAGCAAAGCATTGAAGATATTACTAAATTCGCTGATGGCCTCGGGCTTCTTAAAGCCAAAGAGGTTATAAACACGGTCAGCGCATTAGATGAAGATACAGATATTGAGGAGTGGGAAGTAAATGTTCTACCCGCTATCATTGGCGGCACACTTAACAAGTAGCTGCACAGGAAAAATTACTCGCTGCGCTCCCAATTTTCCTGTGAGCTAGGCGTTAGCACTGCAAATTACGAGCGATAACTATGTTCAATAGATTGCTATTAGATATGTCAGGAATATTGGACGAAGAAACGTTCCATGAGTACGTTTCCAAGAAGCTCAACTTCCCCGGACACTACGGCTACAACCTTGACGCATTTTGGGATTGCATCACTGATGATGAGCAGTCTTCGATGCCTAGAAAAATCGAAGTTGAAGGGATGGCAGCCCTAAAAATCCATCTTCCTGTGCTACATGATAGTTTTGTTGAGTGTCTACAAGACTACGTAAAAGTGTATCCGAATCGTGACGTGGTTTTTCGGCAGGATAGTCCTTCCGGAGAAGGTTTAGAGTTCGAAGGTGACTAGAAGCCAGTATATAAATCCGCGCGTGCTAACAAGCAAATGAACAGAGACGTATACTCGTGGCGCATTTTTCCATAGTGACGCTGTGATTCAGGCGTTTCATTCAATTTTGGGTGGTAAACGCCCGTTATTCGAACGTTAAGCATCAAGAGAGTTATGGATCAGTACTCGTATCAAGAAACCAAAGATGATGTGATCTCTATAATGAATGAGACCATCGAACATGGAAATTCAATTGGCGGCGGTTTAGGGCGCGCTGAAGTTGAGTATTGGCTTCGCCCACTTGAGCTAAATGAATCCAAGCCAACTCCCTATGCTCTCAAGTTGTTGGCAGCGGTATCAATTGGCTCTTTGAGGCATCAGAACAACTTGGAACTAGAAGAGCTTTATTCAGTTGTGGAGTGGCTTGTTGAAAATATAGATGCCTCTGATGTTTCTCTTATAGATCCTGGTTCCGTAAATCAGCTTATTATTGAAACATCAGAGTCGTTCGGAGAAACACTTGCTAGTAAAATTAAGTTAGTGGTGTCACCAAATACTTAACAAGTCAACGCACGCGGACTTGGCAAAGCTGTCACCTTTTTTGTTCCAAAAAAGCCGCCAACTTCACCAAGCCGGTGTTTGAGGCGCTAGCGACAACCACAATTCCGAGTTATGGAGAACAAAGTGAACGTAAGGAAAGCGATCAAGCAAGACTCCAGTAAGTTGTTAGAACTTATCGAACACAAAGCTGAGTTTGACCGAAGTATGAATGGGTTTGACGGCGAAATCTCTACGACCAAAGAGAAGATTGAACGAACCTTATTTGGTGACTGTCCGTTTGCTCATGCTTTGCTATTAGAAGTCGATGGCGAAGCTCTGGGGTTCGCTCTATTTCATTATCGTTACTCTTCTTTTAGTGGCGAGCCGTCTATTTGGCTTGATGACTTGCTAGTTATTGGTAAATATCGGTCAAAGGGATATGGTGCTGAACTTATGCATGCTTTGAAAACGGATGCTGAAAAGTCGTTAACTTCTCACATTTCATGGACAGCTAGCCCATATAACACCAAAGCACACGAGTTCTACAAGAAGTTAGGTGCATTAATCGAACGAATGGATTGTCAGAGACCGTATTTTCGTTGGGCGATTTGCGGCTAACAAAGCAATTGTGTCGAATTCATAAACGCGTGCCGACTCGCTACGCCCAAACATAGCACGCGTTCACTTGCCGCTTATTACGACGTTAAATTTCAACATGAATAGACGAAACTTTTTTGAATTACTAATTGGTACACTTATAGGGGCACAAATTCTCGGGTGTAATGAAAATTCAGAAAAAAGAATGAAGATGCACATGAACATAAAACCAACCAAGCTTTCCAAGGAAAACTTACATCAAAGTTTAAATCGATTACTAAATGCCTTTGAATCACATGGTATGAATGTCGAAGGCTCGCTTTTACCACCTATTAATGAAATTGAACTTAGATGAAGATGTAGTTGGTTCCCTGGAGATTTACCTGACGAAGTTGTTGCGCTTTATGAATGGAGGGGCGGGCAAGAAAAGGATGCTTTGGAAACTGAGTTTCCTTTTTTGTTCAGAGATAATTCGTTCTGTAGTATCGATAGAGCAGAGTTTGAATATAAAGTTATGATGGAATTTTATGGTAAACACCTACCCGATCACGAGATGCTTAAATACTCTTTTCCAATAGCTGCATTTAATGGTAGTTGGTACGTAATACCAACCAGAGGGCATAATCTAGACTCAACCCTAAAACGACCAGTTATATCAGTCAATCAGGATATAGACATCTACTTTTACACAATTGAAAAAATGATTGAAACCTGCGCAGAATGGGTAGAACACGAAAATTACTCACCTGACGGGCTATACCCTGAAAGTTTAGAGATGAAAATTTGGAGAAAGCATAATCCTGCAATTTTTAGCTAGAAGTACAACCAATCAATCTTAGGAGAATAACTTGTACAAATTATTCTATTATCCGCGTAATGCCAGCTGGGCTCCTCACATGCTTCTTGAGGAAATTGGCGCCACCTATGAACTAGTGTTAGTCGATAGGAAATCCGAAGAACAAAAATCAAGCGAATACCTAAAACTCAACCCAACTGGACGCATCCCAACGCTAGCTTATGGTGACTCGGTTATTTTTGAAAGTGCTGCGATTTGTTTGCACTTGTGCGACGAACATCCCCAATCAAGTGTTATCCCAGACATCGGAGATCCAAGTCGACCAGAGTTCTATCAGTGGCTCTTTTACCTAACCACTAGCATCCAGCCAGAGTTGATGTTGTATTTTTACCCCAACAAACACACATCATCTGTTGATACAGCTGAATCTATTTCAGAAACTCAGGAGAAACGTATCACCGAAATGTTTGGTTTGGTCGATAAGCAATTAGAAAACAAAGAGTTTCTAATTGGCAATCGACTCAGCGTTTGTGACTTCTTTCTATTTATGCTTTCGCATTGGGCCAGTGGATTTAAAACACCTCCTTTGTCATTTGAACATTTAGGTCGATATTTGAAAGATTTAGCTAAGCGGTCATCAGTCAAGAACGTGTGCGAGGTTGAAGGAACAAATTTGGATGCGTATACCCAAACAAACTGAATATGCAGGATTCAGCGTGCTTGACCTAAGCGATGATGACCTCTGAAATCGAGCATATTCAGGTTGATTTGGTATATATGTGAAAACACATTGGATACCCGATATTCTTGAGCTTCTAGGGTTTGAATCTGCCGAATGGCTTGATACCTATTTGAAAATTGAGAATGGAACACTCATTGGCACGGAACCCTCCATTAAAGCGGTCCTATCCTTGCTTGGACGAAAGCGACTGTGCGAATTTCGCATACCCGCATCTACGCGTTAAGTGTCACCAACCCACCGATTTGTGAAATAGACACCTCTGCGGTGGCTTTCACGTACTTGCTATATACTAACTATTTGTAAATTCTCCCTACCTTTCTTCTTACCAGTCTTCTTGATAGAAAAAAGCCCACTTTTGAGCGCTATGATTAAACAGGGGATGGGCGTTTTCAGTTGTTTCAGTAGCGTCTGTCCCAGCATTACACCGCAAGTTGCTAGGTACCTCACCGCCGTATCGATATTTTTTCTTCGCGCTCGATAAAGAAAACCCTCGCTGCATCGGCACATAAAATCTGTTGTACTTAGCAGGTGTGTTCACAGGGAGAGCTCATACCAATGGCGGCATTTATTCGAACAGAGACTGACACCGCTCACGCAACAAAGCGGTTTGACGTTGTGAGTGAAAAAGACAAAGAGAATTTGGGAAGGCTCGCACAAGAACATAGAAACATCGAAAGTACCGCAGAAGACAGGATGCTTTTCGATAGTGGCAACGACAGCATGCTCAATACACGCTTTGACATCATCAAGCATACGATCAACACAGCATGGCTGCCGAACACATTACGATCATTGAATGACAACATGTGCGAAGACTTCAACACATGGCATTTGGGCCTTTCATTGGTCAGTGAAAAATTCAAATCGTGCATTGAGAGTGTGGAAGCAGACAACCATCATTTCTATCCCGTTAACATTGTTAACCGCAAAGGAGATGTATTGGGGAAAGCTTACTTCTGGCGCACGCTCAACATCTTTAATGCCATCGTTCCCAACGTGAATGGCATCAAGCGCGTTGTCATGGCGCCGATGGAAAACCTCGATGAAGCAGAGTTAGACGGGATACGTTTGTATCGTGATATCGTGTCTGAGAAAGCAGCATGGTATGACATTCGCCTCGGCGAGCCGCTGCTTGCATCAGAGAAATTTGTCGCATTGGCAAAGAAACAAAAGCTCACGAATCTCTCTTTCAGTCATTCCTTCGAAGAATGCTAATCCCCATAAAAAAGCCACTCTTTACGAGCGGCTATGATTTTGCTTTAGTTGTACTTAGTTCGGCAGCGCGTCTGCATGCAAGAACTTACCGACACCAAAATCTGGCGGCGTATTTTCTGGTTGAGAACCCCATTGTTTATTTGGCTCTTCGCCCATTACAAATGACAAGGTGCCACCATTCATAATGTCTTCTTGGGTAAGGTAAGTACGCTCGAATACTTCCCCATTCAATGTTGCAGATTGAATGAAGATATTCTCGCGGCTGACATCTTTCGCTGTCACGGTGAAGGTTTTACCTTCGCCCACATTGATGGTGGCGTTATCAAACAGCGGGGTACCGATTTCATAAATGCCCGTTGATGCGCTGACCGGGTAGAAGCCCAATGCACGGAACACAAACCACGCAGACATGGTGCCAAAGTCGTCGTTACCACAAATGCCGTCAGGGGTGTTGTCGTAACACACATTGGTGGCCGCTGCGATGGCTGCTTGTCCTTTCCAAGGCTGTCCAACGTAGTTGTAGAGGTACGGCACATGGTGATCAGGTTCGTTGCCTTGAACGTGCTGCCCTACGTTACCCGTGTTAAACACTGGGAACTGGTTGTCACCGGCGTTGCGGTCTGGGTACGTTGACCAGTATTCATCTAGGCGTTTGGTGAATAGCTCACCGCGTTTCGCCTCCGGGTTCTGGGTTTTATCGAATTCCGTCATCAGGTCAATCAGACCATGAATGTCATGCTGAACACTGAACGAATACTGCCAGCCGTTCGACTCTGCAAACGCATAGTTGAACATGTCTGGACGCCAGTCTTTATCCACCGCGAGGCCTGTTGCAGGATCAACCCAATCGGCATCAATGAAGTTGCCTTTGGTGTCACGCGCTTTAAACCAGCCTTTGTATTTCTTGCCGTTGAAATCGAATTGCGCCATCCAGTTATTCGAACGGTCAGCAAACTCCTTGTATTCCGGCGCATCTTCACCCATTACGGCTTTGATTGCTTGCGCGATGGTCCAATCGTTGTAGGCATACTCGAGTGAGTATGACGCCGTCCAACTGGTTTCAAACGGTGAATGCGCCCATAGGTCGCCTTTACCGATACGCATCTTCGACGCTTTGTAACCCTTGGTGACGTACTCGTCGATGGAATCAACCGCACTGCCCTTGCGACCGTCTTTGATCATGGCACTGATCAGACGCTGCTTGATGTCGTCTTGCTGCGCTTGGGTAAAGCCCAGCTCATCCATACGCGCATCCAGTGAACCTTTGGTCAACACATCAGCAATCACAGGGGTTGAGTGCATGCCCATCATCATGCCGGTTTCGTTGCCTTTGAATGTCCATTCTGGCAAACGACCGTGGCGGCTTTTGCCGTTGTGATCCACCCAGCTTTCTTCTGCATACGACAACATGGAAAGCACCACATCCGCTAGGCGGTTTGGCTCAATGATGCTTGAAAGCGGCTGAACAGAACGGTAGGTATCCCAAAGGGAGAAGGTGTCGTAGCGAACGAAATCGGCTTTGCCATCTTTGTTTGCATCCGCAATGCGGACTTTTTCGATAAGTGGTTCAGAGACCACATCACCGTTGGCATTCGTCCCATCAGGGTACGCGCCACGGCCTTGCATGACTTGGCGGTAGCGACCATCAAGATCCGAGTGAATGGTTTGTCCAAGCAGTGCGTGATACATCGCGGTGTAGAAAGTTTGCTTGTATTCCACATCCCCTTCTACCTTGATTTTACCCAGCTCGGCTTCCCACTTCGCCGTGGTGTCTTGACGCACTTGGTCAAAGGTTTTGCCCGCCACTTCCGTCATGTTTAGCGACGCGCCCGTTTGTGCATTCTCGCCTACTTCTGTGTTTGAAAGCGCGACTTTTGCTTCAACCACTAGGCCTGATCCTGCCGTATCAAACTCGACATAAGCGCGGGCATATTGGTTGGTGAATTCGGTCGTACCGGCTTTGGCTGGCACATAGGATTTGGTGTCACGGTCAAAATACTCAAAGCGAATCGATTTGATTGGCTTATCGAATTCCATCACGAAGAATTCTTTTTGGCTCGCTGCCCAACCGTCTGAGAAACGGTGACCTGATAAGGTGTTAGCGTCTTTATCCCATTCGAAATGCGATTCTGCCGTGTAGTCCCAGTTAATGTTGAAACCCAGGTTCACAATGATTTCGGATTTCTCATCTTGCGGGAAGGTATAGCGGTGAACACCCACGCGATCTGACGCGGTCAGCTCGGCTTTGATGTCATAGTCATCGAGGAAAACAGAATAGTAACCGGCAGTGGCTTGCTCGTTGCGGTGCTTAAAGCGCGAAGCTTCAAGGTTCAGCTGCGGAGAGCCTTCGTTGAGCATGTAATATGAGCGGGAGTTGATTGGCATCACAAGGATGTCGTTCAAATCCCCTGCGCCTGCGCCAGAAAGGTGAGTGTGAGAGAAGCCTGAAACGCGGTTATCGTTGTAGTAATACCCAGAGGTGTATTCCCAGCCGTTCGATCCGTTGTTCGGCGACAGTTGCACCATCCCGTGTGGCGTTGTCGCACCTGGGTAAGTGTTACCTAAGTTACCTGTGCCAATAAATGGGTTAACAAAGCGTGTAATGTCCATGTCATCAAACGCAACAGGCACGTTTAATCCCATTTCAATTGCAGATTGCTCAGTGAAAGACATGCCCTGAGTAGTACAACCCGCCGACCCCAATATTCCTGCTATTACCGCAACACAAAGTAAACTCTTTTTGAATTTCATGTTACACCTTCACGTTTAATTGTAGGGAGTAAGGATATTTATAAGTTCATCCTCATTTTTTAACTCACGTATTTTGGATATAAAAAACCGCCCGACACTTAAACATCTACACATTGCTTAAATACCTATTAGGCGGCTTGTATTATTTTTTATTTATTCACTTTTAATTCATCAGTAGTCCAACAACAGACAAAGCAAGTGCACAAGACGCTAACTTGATGTTCATTCTTCTACCTTTTTTAAAAAAGGTGCCGCAGGGGGATGCAGCACCTGAAATCGTAATTGGATATTACAAAGAGAGCTCAGACTGCAGGTAGCTGATGATTTCAGCTTCCGTCGTCATTGTTTTTAGGGTGTTGCGGAAAGATTCGTGGATAAGTTTGCGCGCAAGGCCAGAGAAAATGCGCATGTGCTGGTCGCCCTGATTTTTATTTAGCGTCAGCATGATGACAAATTCGACCGCACCGTCTTCGTCGTCGCTCCAAATCACTGGCTTGTTCAAGCGAGCGATAGAGATAGACGAATGCGCAATGTTGTCTGATTTGGTGTGTGGGATTGCAAAGCCATTGCCAAGGCCGGTGGTGAACACAGACTCACGCGCCCAGATATCCGCTTCTAGCTCATTCACCACGTGAGTACGACCACGCACACCCAGGTTGCCCACCAGCGTTTGAATCGCTTCTTCTTTGCTGTTGAAGTCGCAATCTAGTAGCACGCATTCAACGTCTAGCAGTGGCTTGTCTTCTTGAGATTGTGCGAACGCTTCTAGCAAGGCTTCAACGTCGGCAATCGTCGCGCAATCACATGCTTCATTGAACAGCGCTTTACACGCTTCGCTGTCGAACTGGCGAAGTGCCGCTTTGGTTGGAGCGATGCTTGGCGCCGCCATACTTAGCTCATTCAAGCCAGCGCCCACCAACAATGGCAGCACTTTCTTGTTTGCACCTAGCTCACCACACAGGCCAACCCACTTATCGTGCGCTTGCGCACCAGAGACCACCGCGCGAAGTAGACGCAGGAATGACGGCGCAAGACTGTTGTAAAGCTTGGCAACGTTGTCGTTGTCACGGTCAACTGCCAGCAAGTATTGAGTCATGTCATTTGAACCAATACTGAAGAAATCCACTTCTTTACAGAACTGATCCATGATGAAGGCCACCGATGGAATTTCTACCATGATACCCAGTTCAATCTCACCGAATGGCGTGTTGTCGCTCACCAATTCCGCTTTCACGATCTCTAGTTGTGCTTTCACCCAACGGATTTCCTCGATGCTTTGAATCATCGGGATCATCACCTTGGTGTGACCGTATTGCGCAGCACGCAAAATCGCACGAAGTTGGGTGTGGAACAGCGCAAGGAATTGCGGGTAAATACGCACCGCGCGGTAACCCAAGAATGGGTTGTGCTCGTGTGGCAGGTTCAAGTAATCCAGCGGCTTGTCACCACCGATATCCATGGTGCGGATAATCACGGCTTTGTCGCCTGCCGCTTCCAAGACTTCTTTGTATGCGCCGAATTGTTCTTCTTCATCCGGTGCCGTGCTGCGATCCATGAACAGCATTTCAGTGCGGAACAGACCAATGCCTTCCGCGCCTTTCGCAAATGCGGATTCTGCTTCTACGGTACAAGCGATGTTTGCTGCGATTTCAATCTTGTGACCATCTTTGGTTTGCGCTTGTAGGTTTAGGTATTCGCTTTCAGCGGCTTTAACTTGCTCAGCCAGCCACATCGCACGCTCAAAGTAAGTTGAAACTGCTTCAGACGGAGCCAATGCAACAATGCCAAGGCCGCCATCTACAAACAAGGTCTCACCTTCGTGCTTCGCACATGCATCAATTTCAACGCCAGAGACTGCAGGGATGTTGAATGCGCGCGCCAAAATGACAGTGTGCGAAGTAGAACCCGCTTGCGTCAGGATCAGGCCTTGCAAGAATGCACGATCTAGACCCAAGAACTGACTTGGGGTCAGGTCGTTGGCAATCACGATAGACGGTTCGGTTAAAGTGAAGTCTGTTGATACTTCAACGTGTGGGTGCGCAGTCATCAACAATTGCAACGCGATGTCTTTAATGTCCAGCACACGCTCTTTCAGGTATGCCGAAGACGATTGCATCAAGGTTTCAGTGATTGCTGCAACGGTCAGAAGAATCGCTTTCGCCAGCGACTCACCGTTTGACACAAAACCCGACACTTTTTCATTCAGGGTTTCATCGTTCAAGATACCCAGATGTGCCTTGATGATTTCTTTTTCTTGGCCGCTTGCCAACTCTGCTTTATCAATCAGCGTTTCAGTGACTTGCTGCTTCGCTTGCTCAAAGTTCAGCGACGCAATTTCTTGCTCGAACACTGACAATTCGATGTCGTTGTAACGAATCAATTTACCCTTCGCGATGCCCGCAGAAAGACGCTTCGCGCGGATAAGGGTTGGGTTATGGTTCATCAGTGATTGTGGCAGGGTTACATCACCCTCATCCATCGCTACGATTTCTTCATCACAAAGCGGGAATTCTTCACGCAGGTAAGTCGCCAGCACATCAAATGCGGCTTCTGCGTCATCACCTTCGATGATCAATGAACACGGGTCGTTCAGTAGGGTGTCAGTACCCACCAACGACAGCACGCTTTTTGCTGAGCCTGTGTTCTCGTTACGCAGGTTTTTCAGCGTGATCTCGCTGCTAAATTGACGGCAAACCGCTTCAAGATGATTTGCAGGACGTGCGTGAATACCGTTTGGCAATTCACAGGTAAATGCGACTTCTTTTTTCATTGTGTTCACTTAAAATTTTTCAAAAGAGATAGGGGGTGATTGATGGCGTCTTGCACGGAAACGATGGTGGGATTTTTCCCTTCATAACGATCGCTTTCTGCCGGGCTAATTTCAGTGGCCAACAATATAAAATCTGCAGAATCAAACTCGCGTTTGGAGATCTTGTTCTCGATACCCATCGCGCCTTGGGTTTCAACTTTGATGTTGATGGATAGTGCTTTAGCGGCTTCGATGAGGCGATCTGCGGCCATGTAACAGTGGGCAATTCCGGTATGGCATGCAGTGATAGCGACGACGTTCATGTGCTCTACTTATCGTTTGATTCAGACAGCTTGATGCTATGCCTTTCCTTGCTGGACAAATAGATGAAATAGCTATCATTTACTGGACAAAACGCGCATGAAAAACAATGTGTGAATTGGGTCACCGTCGCGAGTTAGGCGGGTTGAGAGCCCAGTTCAAATTCTCTCACTGGCACAAAAAAACCCGCAACGAATGCGGGCTTTCGATTCTTTAGAAAAGTGTGAATCACCGGGTTTTTCTACACACGGAATTGACCCACCAATGAACTGAGCTTACTCAGTGATTCACGCATGTTTTGGGTATAGTTAAGGTTATCTTTTGCTGCTACACGACTTTCTTCGACCACTTCTTTCACATTCTTCGCGCTAGAATTCGCTGAATTAACCACAGAGCGTTGATCTTCCGCCGCTGTCGCTATTTCCTCATTCATCAAGTTAAGGTTGTTGATTGCCTGAGTAATTCGCTCCAACGCTTCACCGGCATTTTGCGCATATTCAACCGTTGTTTCGCCCCCAGTTTTCGAACGTTTCATCGATTCTACGGCATCATCAGCACCTTTCTTCAAGCTATCGATCATGCCTTGAATCTCATTGGTGCTGTTTTGAGTGCGTGACGCCAAAGTACGAACCTCATCCGCTACCACGGCAAAGCCTCGACCTTGCTCACCCGCTCGTGCCGCCTCAATCGCCGCATTCAGGGCCAACAGATTCGTTTGCTCTGCTATGTCTCGTATTACACCAAGTACAGAAACGATACGGGCTACTTCCACATTCAGTTGGTCAATCACCGATGAGCTCAGGTCGATATCCTTCGCCAAACCTTGAACGGAGGTGACAGCCTGCTGAACAACTTGCCTTGCTGCTTCACCATCATCACTTGCTGAACGAGACGCTTCCGAGCAATTATGAGCGTTGGAAGAAATGCTGTCTCCCCCGTCATTGACTCGATAGATAGAACTAACTACCGACTCAACTTCCTCGCTCTGAACTTCAACTCTGCGTAATGCGCTTCGTACATGAGTTGAACATTTTTTTTCAGTAACTCATCCGCGGCCACTGCTTCTGAGCCGATACGCACTTCATCGCCAGAGATTAAGGGTTTGAGTGCATTGAGAAATAGAATTAAAAAAGGGACGATTGCCGTCCCTTTGTGTTTCATTACTTTGTGTGCACTAAAGCGAAATAAACAACCCTGCCAACGCTGCACTCATCAAGTTCGCTAAGGTCGCGGCTAGCACGGCACGTAAACCCATGGTGGCAACATCATGACGTCTTTCTGGCGCCATCGCACCGATTGAACCCAGTTGAATAGCAATCGAACCAATGTTGGCAAAACCGCATAAGGCAAACGTGACAATGATTTGGCTGTGTGCAGACAGTGCTTCTTTTACATTGGCGAAATCGAGATACGCGACAAATTCATTAAGAATCACTTTTTGACCAATCAAGGATCCTACGGTCAGTGCTTCGTTCATTGGCACGCCAATCACAAACGCTAACGGCGAGAAAACGTAGCCGAAAATCGCTTGCAACGTGAGTGCTTCAACACCAAACCAGCTACCCACCATCTCGAAGCCCGCATTAATCATGGCAATCACGCTGACAAACGCAATCAACATCGTACCGACAGCCACAGCCACTTTAACTCCATTCATGGCACCTGATGCAAGCGCATCAATGGCGTTAGCATCTTCGCTTTTGCTCAACGAAATGTCTTCTTGGTTCGACGGTGTTTCACGTTCAGGTATCAACATCTTCGCCATCAACAGGCCACCAGGCGCTGCCATAAAGCTGGCCGCAATCAGGTATTTCAGATCCACACCCATCGCTGCATAACCGCCCAGTACCGAGCCAGCAACAGATGCCATGCCACCCACCATCACCGCAAACAGTTCTGAGCGCGTCATGTTGTTTAGAAACGGACGCACAACAAGTGGCGATTCACCTTGGGACAGGAAGATATTGCTCGTCGCAACTAACGATTCGGCACGACTTGTACCGAGTAGTTTTTGAATGCCACCACCGATGACCTTGATAACCCACTGCATGACACCAAGGTAATAAAGCAATGAAATCAAAGAAGAAAGGAAAATGATAAGAGGAAGAACACGGATGGCGAAAACGAAATCGCCCGTTGCTAAACCACCGAAAACAAAGCCAATGCCTTGATCGGCAAACGAAAGCAGAGAAGCTACTCCCGAGCTCATTGCTCCCAGTATCGACTGCCCAACGGGGACATAAAGAACAAGTGCGGCGAGTGCAGCTTGAAGACCAAACGCGCCAATGACGGTTCGCCAATTAATGCTTCTGCGATTTTCAGAAAGCGCATAGGCGCAGGCCAATAGGGCCAGAATACCGACCAAGCTTGAAAGAATTTGCATTGTATAACCTTGCAGTTGTATCTGGGGATTTAAGGCGTTTGGGCTGCAAACGTACAACAGGTCATACAAATTAGGCGTGTAGCAATACAAAGCATTGCTGCAAAAAGAGTTTCCCGTCCACGAAGCGGCGTATCAACACCAATTAAAGCTCACAGTTACGCTGGGCCCTGTTCCGTGGGGCGGGTGTCCATGTTGCAGTCGAATGTAAAGCTGACTTGTGTCGCCGTCTTAAAAAGACAGTGACCGCTCTAGTCGGGCGAGGAGTATAACGGGATCCACATCACACATTCAAGAGGGTTGCGGGCGAAAAGCCTGATTCAATCAGCATTCTATGTGATGTAAACCATGACACGCTTGTCCCATCGAATAGGATGACACACTTAGGTCTATCTTTTGAATAACTCACAGTAACCAGCAGTCACTATGAACCTGAAACGTATAGAAACCTTTGTTATCGTTGCCACTCTTCGCAGCTTTCGTAAAGCCGCCGAGCAGCAATTCACTACCCAACCCGCCATTTCATCTCGTATCGCCGGCTTGGAAAAAGAGCTAGGAGTGACGCTGTTTGACCGCGACGCATCACCTATTTCACTCACGCAAAAAGGGCGTGAATTGCTGCCTTTTGCTGAAAAAATGCTGATGTCTGCAGAACAATTCCAAAAACGTGCCGAGAATACCGCACTGTTCACGGGTACATTGCGCCTAGGTATTTCTGAAACCGTGGTACACACGTGGTTGACGGAATTCCTGCGCCGCTTCAACAACAAATTTCCTCGTTTAGACATAGACATTACCGTGGATGTGACATCTAACCTTCGCCATGATTTGCTCGATAGAACGTTAGATCTCGCCTTTCTGATGGGCCCTGTCTCCGAGCCTTCTGTCACCAATTTGCCCCTTTGCCGCTATCCTTTGCAGTGGGTTGCCAATCCAAAACTCGCCTTACCCGAACATGCATTAGCCGCGGCTGATCTGGCTAAGTGGCCGATCATTACTTATGCCCGAAACACCCAGCCGTTTGGCGAAATCAAACAGCACTTTGATCACGCCGACACCAACAATGTGCGATTTTTCACTTCAAGTTCGTTGTCTGCATGCTTGCGTATGACCGTAGATGGTTTGGGTGTAGCGACACTCCCAAGCACCATTGCTGCACCTGAAATTGAAAGTGGTCGTTTACGTGCTGTGTCCTGCGAATGGACGCCATCTCCACTCGGTTTCACTGCCTCATACCTGCGCGCGCCTTTTAACAGTGCATCTGACGAAGCCGCAAAATTAGCCATGGAGGTGGCTTCCGCACATTCTCATACCTTGGCTCATTCGTTGGCTCACAGTCCTGATTAAAATAATTTATCGGAAAAGGTAAAAAACTATAATTGGACGAGATGACACTAAGCTGCAACATTTAGTTAACACGAATGACATGCAGGGTAACAGGATGACAGCCCCAATGAACGCTGGATATGACACGTCGATTATTACCAATCATCACGAAGCGGCATTAACACAAGCACGTGAACTACGTCAGTTGGCGAGGAGTGGACAATTCACTAGCTCCACCAGCGGATTCGCGCCCGGTCTGGCGCAAGGCAATGTCGTGATTTTGCCTAAAAGCTGGGCTGATGATTTCTTGATGTTCTGCCAACAAAATCCCGTTGCTTGCCCTTTGCTGGCAGTATCAGCGCCTGGTAAACCCATATTAGATACCCTAGGCGACGACATTGACATTCGCTCAGATGTTCCGGAATACCGCATTTTTCGCCACGGCGAACTCTCCGAAGAAACAAATGATATTAGTGATTTATGGCGCACTGACATGGTGACCTTCGTGCTGGGCTGTTCCTTTTCATTTGAAGACCCACTCATGCGCGCAGGTCTTTCCCTTCGTAACATTGATTGCAACGCCAATGTCTCTATGTATCGCACCAATATCGAGATGAACCCTAGCCAGTATTTCAGCGGCAACATGGTGGTTTCCATGCGCCCCTTTAAGCCTGCGGACGCCATTCGGGCAATACAAATCACCTCTCGCTATCCCAAATCTCACGGTGCACCGGTGCACATCGGTCATCCGGAAATGATTGGTATTCACGATCTTTCTCAACCTGATTTTGGTGACGCTGTGCCAATCCACGATGATGAAATTCCTGTTTTTTGGGCATGTGGTGTGACTCCCCAACTTGCCATCGCCAATGCCTGCCCACCTATCGCCATCACTCACTCGCCAGGGAAGATGATTGTGACGGATATAAGTAACGACACCCTTTCGATTTTTTAACGAACACATGTGAAAAGGAGACTTCCAATGAAGTTGTTGAAAACCCTACTACCCGCAGCGGTTGTGTCATTCTCGGCATTAATGATGCCTACCTCTTTTGCCGCCCAGTGGCATATGCCTACCCCTTATGGTGATGCAAACCTGCCAACAAAAATTGCCTATGATTTTGCCGAAAACGTGAAAGCATCCACAGGCGGTGACGTGGATATCAAAGTTCACTCTGGCGCATCACTCATGAAGCACCCTGAGATCCCTCGCGCTGTGCGTACAGGGCAAGTTCAATTGGGCGAAGTGTTTATTGGCATCATGGGCAACACGGATCCGATATTCAAACATGACAACATTCCTTTCCTTGCGACCAATTACGAGCAAGCTCGAGCCTTATGGGAAGCGGCGAAGCCTGAAATTGAAAAGCAACTAAACAAAGAAGGCATGATGCTGCTCTACACGGTGCCATGGCCGGCGCAAAGTCTTTACACCAAGGCTGCTGTAAATTCGCTTGCTGACATTGAAGGCACAAAAATGCGCGCCTACAGCCCATCGACATCTCGCCTGGCTGATCTGATGAATACCACACCGACCACAGTGCAAGTGCCTGATATTCCACAAGCATTCAGCACCGGCATTATCGACGCGATGATCACCTCGCCATCAACTGGCGCAAACGGTCAAGCTTGGGATTACCTAAGCCACTTCAATGAAATCAAAGCGTGGATCCCGAAAAACGTGGTCGTTATTAACAAGCGCGCGTTCAAACGTTTAGACAAAGCCTCACAGAAAGCCATTTTGGATGCGGCAGCGAAAGCGGAAGCACGTGGTTGGGACGAAGTCACTGCCCAAGAAGCGAAAGACACCAAAACCCTTGCTGATAACGGCATCGTGGTTTCTCAACCTTCAGAGCAACTGCTAAAAGAACTGCAAGCCATTGGTGTCACCATGACCAATGAATGGGAAGCAGAATCTCCACAAACTCTCACGCCTGTTCTAGAAGCCTATCGTAGTAAGTAATCACTCACTATGGATAATCCCCTCCCCGAATGGACTGGGGAGGGTGCTCAAACCAATCGGGGCCTTACATGTTCGTCAACGCGCATGAAGGCCACTTAGGACGGTTCGAAAAAAGGTTAACACTATGCGCGTTAAGCAAGCCTTGTACATGCTGTCGGGCGGCTTGTCCGGTTTCTTCATTGTGGTGATCATGCTGATCATCCTTGCCCAAATTATCGGTCGTCTGCTTGGCTTTATCGTGCCATCAGCAGAAGACTTCTCAGGTTACGCATTGGCAGCCTCCACCTTCTTCGGCTTGGCTTACACCTTTCATGAAGGCGGCCATATTCGCGTCAACCTCGCTATTCAACGATTACCAGAGAAATGGCAACACCCATTGGAAACAGTGGTATTAACTGTCGCTTTTCTGCTGCTGTGCTTCGCCAGCTATTACTGCACATACATGGTTTGGGAATCCCACGATTTCGAAGAAGTGACTCACGGCTACATCCCGATTCCGCTTTGGATCCCGCAAGTTCCTGTCGCGATCGGCATGATTGCATTCAACCTTGCAGTTCTTGATAGCCTTATCGAAAACATTCGCGGCATTACGCCTCATTACAAAGTGCTTGAAGGTGAAGACGTGACTCTCGACCTTAGCAACAACAAGGAGGGCATGTAATGACTGACATGGCTCTGATTTCCTTTATCTTGGCACTTAGCCTTCTTCTGTTTCTCGCTGCAGGGTTATGGGTTTCGCTCTCACTTATCGGCGTCGGCGTGATTGGACTTTATCTCACCGGAAACGAACAAATCGGGCTGTTGTTTGCCTCTTCTAGTTGGGGTGCAAGCACCAGTTGGTCACTCACTGCTCTGCCAATGTTTATATGGATGGGTGAATTACTCTTCAGGACACGTCTCTCGGAAGATCTCTTCAAAGGGCTCGCGCCTTGGTTAAGCGGCCTTCCGGGCAAGTTGCTGCACGTGAACGTCCTCAGCTGTGGCATCTTCGCCGCCGTGTCCGGCTCATCCGCAGCAACGGCTGCCACGATTGGCCGCATGACGCTACCCGAACTGAAAGCGCAAGGCTACAGCGAACGTATGGCGATTGGCACACTGGCAGGCTCTGGCACGCTAGGGCTTTTGATCCCCCCTTCTATCATCCTGATCGTGTACGGCGTGGCGGCGGAAGTGTCTATCGGACGCTTATTCATCGCAGGCGCACTGCCCGGCATCATGCTGATGTTACTGTTCGTGGGCTACACCACCCTTTGGGCAATGTTTAACAAAGACGGTGTTCCACAGCACACCAGCGAAGACATTTCGTGGTCAGTGCGTTTCAAGTCTCTGAAAAAGCTGATGCCGATTGTTCTCTTAATTGGCTTCGTGCTCGGTTCAATTTACGGCGGTTTTACCACCCCAACTGAAGCTGCTGCTCTTGGTGTTTTTGGCGCTATGGTATTGGCAGCCCTAACCGGTTCTCTCACACGCAAAAGCTTCATTGATAGCCTGCTCGGCGCAGTGAAAAGTGCCTGCATGATTGGCTTCATTCTGGTGGGTGCTCACTTCCTCACACTGGCAATGGGCTTTCTAGGTATTCCTCGCGCTTTGGCAGAGTGGATTGCCGCCATGTCGCTGTCTCCGTTTGAGCTACTGCTTTACCTCACCATCTTGTTTGTGGTCTTGGGCTGCTTCTTAGATGGCATTTCCGTGGTGGTGTTAACCGTGGCGGTTGTGATGCCGATGGTGCAGCAAGCAGGCATTGATTTGCTTTGGTTCGGTATCTTTATCGTTCTGGTGGTGGAGTTGTCTCAAATCACACCACCTGTGGGTTTCAATTTGTTTGTTATTCAGGCACTCACAGGGAAAAACATACTGTATGTCGCACGGGCTGCGTTTCCATTTTTCATGCTGATCTTATTGGGGTTAGTGTTAATTAGCGTGTTCCCAGACATTGTGACCTATTTGCCTACCACCATGAGTCAACGGTAACGCAAGCGATTGACAGACAAAAAGCAGGCGGAGGGATCTTTTAAGATGAAATTAAATTGTGACATGGGTGAGAGCTTTGGTGCTTGGACCATGGGTAACGACGCAGACGTCATGCCATGTATCGACATGGCAAGCATCGCCTGTGGCTTTCATGCCTCAGACCCGGTGATCATGCGAAACACTGTGGCGCTGGCACAACAGCATGGCGTATCGATTGGTGCTCATCCCAGCTACCCCGATCTACTGGGGTTTGGACGTCGCCAGTTTGATTGTACAAACGACGAACTATACGCCTGGCTAGGTTACCAAATAGGCGCTTTGCAGGGCATATGCCGCCAACAGCGAGCCATTGTTGATTATGTCAAACCTCATGGCGCGCTATACAACACCATGATGAAAGACGAACAGGTGCTGCGAACGGTCATGCAAGCCGTCAAAGACACCGCACCTGGCTGCCCGTTAGTGGTGATGGCGATCCCACATCGTGACCCTCTGAACAAACTGGCGAATGAAATAGGAATCGAACTACTGTTCGAAGCCTTTTCTGATCGCGCTTACGACGATGCTGGCTTCTTAGTAAACCGCCGTATAGAAGGTGCTGTTCACGGCAGCGCTGACGCGATTTTACACCAAGTTCAGCAAATCATTGAACAAGGCACAGTCACGACGCTAAGCGGCAAAACATTGAAGGTCGAGGCTGACACGCTTTGCATTCATGGCGATGGCCCTCATGCCTCCGCTGTGGCACAAGCGTTAGGGTTGTGGAGGACTAATGGTAAGAATTGAGGCAGTCAATGAACAAACATTGATTGTGTATTTCGGCGACAAGATTGATGAAGCTATCGCCGCAGACGTCAATCATGCGATCTTCCAGATCCGACAAGCTTTGGGCGCGCTCATCACCGATATCATTCCGTCTTATAACTCGATACTGGTGAGTTTTGATTTAGCCCAAACCGATCGGTTCGACATCATTAAACGCATCAAATTCGCACTTTCAACGCAGGCGAATACTGAGACGGATAACAGCGACAATGTGTTGGTCGAAATTCCCGTTTATTACGGTGAGGATGTCGCGCTCGATTTGGCGGATGTTTGCGCGAAAACGGGTTTGGATGCCGACGCAGTGATTAAACTTCACAGCGAACGAGAATACCGCGTTTATGCGATTGGATTTAGCCCCGGCTTTGCTTATCTCGGCAGTTTGAACGACGCGATAATTATGCCTCGAAAGTCAACGCCGCGGTTAAAAGTGCCGACAGGTAGCGTTGGCCTTGCCGATAGCCAAACGGCGATATACCCCAGCAGTACGCCGGGAGGTTGGCAGATCATCGGCCGCACCCCTCTTGATATGTTGGATTGGGATAGCGAGACGTTGGCACGCGTTAACGTAGGGAATCGCGTCAAATTTTGCCCTATAGACAAAGAAACATACATCAAACTAGGCGGAGTGTTCGATGAGCTTTGAGGTGATTAATCCGGGAATGTTGACCCTGCTGCAAGACACTGGACGCCAAGGCTTTCAGCACTTGGGCATCACCTCCGGTGGCCCGATGGACGAACATGCCTACTATTGGGCGAATCGCTTACTCGGGAATACCCCCGACACCAATCAACTCGAAATTACCTTTGGGCAACTGAAGCTCAAGGTCAATGCGGCTACATGCATTGCCATTACAGGCGCAGATCTTTCAGCACGAATTAATGACAAGCCAGTTCGCAATTGGTGTACCTATGCCGTTAAGCAAGGAGACACCATCGAGTTTGACACACCAAAGCAGGGATTACGCGCCTATTTGGCCGTGAAAAATGGCTTTGAATGCGTCAACAAACTCGGCAGTTGCGCGACCGTTAAGAGAGAAAAAATTGGCGGCTTACATGGTAATGGTGACCCATTGAAACAAGGCGATGTTTTGCGTTTTCACGTCTGTTCAGACGTAATTGACCAACGCGCGCCCAAATGGACCATACCGGACTACGACGCCCCGCTGGAACTGGGTGTGATGCCAGCCTATCAAAACGCTGCGTTTTCGCATGATGCTCAAATGACCTTTTTCACCAGTGCCTATGAAGTAAGCCAGAATATCGATCGCATGGGCTACCGGCTCTCAGGTGCGCCGATCAAAAGCAGTCTCGACGGTATCATTTCAGAAGGCATTGCCTTTGGCGCCATTCAAATTCCTAATGATGGCCAGCCTATCGTTTTGATGAAAGATCGCCAAACCATTGGTGGATATCCAAAAATCGGATGTTTAAGTAGCTTGGGGGCTGGTCAATTGTCACAACGCAGGCCCGGACAAACCGTGAATTTTTCGCCGATGGACGTTGCTGATGCAGAAGTAGAAAGGCGCTTGTTCAATCGCGTGATATTTGGTTAGAAACCTCTCACCAATTCGTTGTATAAAAAGGACAAAGCGGTAATGGAATCCCCTGATATTTCTCAGTTTCTGTCAACAATCAGTCGGTATATCACGGCGAAGGACAACAATAAGCCTCACCTATTGCCTCACGTATTTGACCACTCGGCAACACTCGCCATGGCGGTCAATACGGACGGTATTTCATTCCCTTCCAACGTCTCAGGTGTCTCTGCGATTTCGGATGTATTAGTCACACAGTTTAACCAACACTACGAGAACATTTATACCTTTTGCCTTTCAGATTCGATTGAACGGGAAGGGTCTTCTTTGTCGTGCAAATGGCTCGTTGCGATGACCGAAAAAGACGGTGGGCAGTTAAAGATCGGATACGGCAAGTACGGGTGGGATTTTGATCCTAACAATGGCACTCTCGTTGATAAGCTAACTATCACTATTGAACATATGGTGGTCATCGCATTTCAATGTACGAGTCATTTGTTTAATGAATTAAGCGAGATACCTTACCCATGGTGCGTAAGCAACATAGTGAGAATGAAAGTGCCGAGCTCACCTTTATTTGATGACGTTCGCGCCTTCCTCGAAACCTAATGCCTTACGCCAAGTCAGCATCATACCCAAACAACCTCAAGATGCTCCCAAAGGGCGAGATTTGTTTGGGTATATTCAACTCGAAAAGGAGCAGGTTTGGATATCAAGATTCGACACATTGAAAAAAGTGATAGCCCCGATTTGTTTGAGATCTACAGTCTTGAGATCTACAGTTTTACGTCTGTCACCGAGAACACCGGAATTGAGTGACCGAGCGTTAAAACACCGAGGGTGACATGGACAAAAAACACCAACAATATCTTGATGACTACCTCATCACATTACCCGAGACTATCAGAGCAAAGCATACGTCTTTCAGTGCCGATTATTTCTGTTCAGATGAGTACAACGCCAACATTTGTGCAGACTTGATCTTACGTGGCGAAAAACGAGCATCTTGTAGCATGGCATATTGGTACACCCATGAAGGAGAGCCGATGGCAGAAGTTGGGCACTTACAAGTGGTTACCGATTGGGCTGGCGATCCAGTTTGTATTATTGAGTTCACGTCAGTTTCAGAATGTCGATATAAAGATGTCACCGCAGAGTTTGCAGCCTCAGAAGGAGAAGGTGATAAGACACTGGCTTGGTGGCGAGATGCGCACTGGAAATTCTTCTCTTTGGAGTGCGAAGAGCTCGGTATTACTCCCAGTGAAGAGATGCTGTTGATACAAGAGCGCTTCAAAGTGGTTTACCCACTAAATTAACCCCTAAATGTGTCGAAATCCTGACACAACCGAGAAAAATTTTAACCTCAAGTTGTTGTTTATCTTCGCTCTGGCGATACACTCCGTCGCCTTTCGGCACAACTGCCGATTCCCCAACAAAATGATCGAGATAAACAACAATGAATATGAAAACGCTGCTTTCCCTGATCTGCGTTTTAATGGGCTTACTGACACTATCAAGCTACGCCCATGCCGAAGAAAGAATCACACTAGGCCGCACTATCTTGCTTGAAAACGGTAAGCACGGCGCTGACATCCCATTGCTGGTATGTCGTCGTGTAAACGCCATCAAAGTAAAAGCAGATCGCGATGCGTATTTACGAAAGGTAAAAGTGACTTTCAAAAATGGCGAAACCAAAACCATCAGCTTTTACCGCAATATAAAAGAAGACGACACGACAGATTGGCGTAAGTTTGCTTATAAGCGTTGCGTGAAGAAATTGGAAGTGTTCGGCGAATCGAAGAACTCATCGGCAGGTATTCGCGTTTACGGTCGTCAGTAATCCACTGACCAATGAAAAAAGCAGCGAGCGGTAACGGCTTGCTGCTTTTTACGTTGATGCGACAACGCATGCCCCTCATAACAATGCCAATCCAAACCCTATAAATTTATATAGCAAAGCGATAGAGCCTAAGGTCCTCCTAGTGCAGATACACTTCCACAAGAGATTCAGGTTCTAGTTCGATGTAATAATTGCCTTTCTTTTCACCATCGAGGTATTCAACATACACAGAACCTTCGACGGGACATTGCTTATCTTCGTAACAATGCAATAGCTCACCAAATTCATTCATACAGATCATAAATAGCACCTCAATTCACTCTCAATTCCAATCGAAAACGACTTAATCCTATATTTTTCTGTCTCTTTTTTTACTTGATGATATTCCGTATACGAACGGATGCATATAACAGGCCAAGGTTACGAAAACAAAAATAGTTATTTAATATCAATCAGTAATATCCAAAAAACACATTACTGCATTTTGACTTCCTCACGTGCTTGCAAAACAATTTTCATATTGCAACGAAACGAACATATAGAAATCACTGTCTATCCCTTAAAACAAAAAACGGCCAACAAAAAATTGTCGACCGTTTTCCTTAGATTAAGCTTCTGATTTATTTCGCTAATTCTGCTGCTGTATCAACAAAGATGCCTTGAATGTCTTTCGCTTCACGCTCTGTTTGACCGCCGTGCTTGATGAAGGCATTGATGATCGCTTGCGTCTTGTTTTCTTTGGCGCGTTCTAGGAAATAGCGCAATTCCAATTCCGCCCCTGCGTTTTCATCGACGATAGAGGTATGAACAATCTCTTTGTACATCACGATGTCGCGCACTTCCAACGTACTGATCACGCCCAGTGCCGCCGCCAAGAAAGTGTCTAATTCCGCTTTTGGCACAAACTGCGTAATGATGTTCAATGCTTCTGCTTGTTGCGCCGTAAAATCATTCCCCAGCAGCAGAGCTTGTAAGGCTTTGTTCTTGCCCATGCGTCGCGCAAATTGCACCGCGCCCTGCCCGCCCGTTGGAATGTTCACGTGAATTTCAGGTTGCGCAAATGCCGCGTTTTCAGTGCCATAGGCTAAATCACATGCCATCACAAATTCGTTACCGCCCCCACGAGCAACACCATCCACCACTGCGACAGACAGCTGTTTCATTGCCTTGATATTGGCGATCATGTGGTTGAATTCAATGGAGGCTGCTTGCCCACCTTGCGTGCCATTGATGACATGCAAATCCAAATGCGCTAGAAAAAAGCGCTCATGAAGCGATTTAAACACCACAATTTTCGTTTCACGATCATCTTTAAGTGACAGCACGTATGCGTTGATTTCGTTGATTAAATCAATCGTCAAAACATTCACTGGGGGATTGTTGATAGTAACAGTTGCAACGCCGTTTTCATGAGTTATCGCAATCGTGTTCATGGGTCTTCCTCGTTTGGATAAATGCGCTTTGTCTGCGCTTTGAATAAGTAGATGCGCTCAATGTGGTGTCACTATAGATTTGTCTCCTGTGATAAAAAATGCTCAAATTGGCACATTATTGTTGCCAAATTTGCACCAAAGGTTTTGCATGGATTTTTCGAGTCGATTATTGCTGCTGCTTGATGTGATTGAACTGGGTTCGTTCACTAACGTTGCTGAACAACGGAACGTTGACCGTTCAGTGATTTCCAAACACATCAGCCGCCTAGAGAGTGAACTTGGTGTGCGTTTGTTAAATCGCTCAACTCGTTCGCTCTCCTTAACCGCAGCGGGAAAAGAAATGATGAACCAAGCGCGAGCTTTACGTTTGTTATTAAATGAGACGCATCACTTGGCGCAGAATTATCACGCCGAACCTAAGGGTGTTTTGCGGATTTCCAGCACAAGCTTGTTCGGTAGACAATATGTGCAAAAAGCCATTGCTACATTTCAGAAAAACTACCCAGAGGTAGACATTGAGCTGCGCCTAGAAGATCGGTTGGTCGACATCGTCGGAGAAGGATTTGATATTGGCATTCGCATCGGGAAACCGAAGAACTCTAGCCTCGTCACACGGAAAATCGCACGAGATAGATTGCTGATCGTCGCCTCTCCATCGTTTATTACACAGCATGGCGAAATCAAAACGGTCGCAGAGTTAGAAGCACTGCCTGCTGCTGTGTATGCTGCCCCTGGACTGCTTCTGGATCAGTTTAGTTACCTAGATGACCAGCAAGAAAGCCAGCACTTGAAACTTAACGTCGCCTACAAAGTGAATGACGTTGAAATCATTAAAAAAACTGCGCTTTCCGGCAACATGCTGGCGGTTGTCACTGCTCAAATGATTGAAGGTGAAGTATTAGACGGACAGCTCGTCCCGATCATGACGCACCTTAAACTCGACGACTTTGGCACTTTCTATGCCGTTTATCCGCACCGAGATGCCCCAATCAAAACCAAGTTGTTTATTGATACTTTAAAAACCGTTGTTGGCGAAGACGTTCCCGTGTGGGAGAGCAACATCCCTCATTTCGACACCTTGTATGCCCGAACCTAGTTGATCACGCGGCTTTTATTGTCTAGTTCAGGCTGCGTGCCTAGAAAACGTATTGGTTTTCAAACCCTGATCCTCACACCCAATCCGCATGAATGCCCATGGCTTGTTGCACATACTCCCATCTATTCCCATCTTTGTGATTTCTCTGGAATTCAACGGCTTTCCTGATTAACTGACCGTTTTGATGTGGTACGGTGTTGTCAACTTGCTGAGTCGAATGAGACAGGGAAATGAGGCTGATAAAAACATCTCGTCTGAGTTTTCAGGAAGGAAAGTCAGACAAGGTCTACGACGTTGATTTAGTAGACACGACGAACACAAATGAAAACGAGAGATACCTCGTTAACTTTCGCTATGGTCGACGAGGGGCGAGCCTGCGTGAAGGCACAAAAACGCCTGTGCCTGTCACTTTGGAGAAAGCCGAGAAGCTCTTTGCATCTGTCGTCGTGTCCAAAACCAACAAGGGCTATGTGGATGCCGTATCATCGCCATCTCAGCCCTCAAAAAGGGTGTCCACTTCAGGCAGTTCGGCATCTTTGCTTGATCGCATTCGACATGAAAAGAACGCCGATGCCCGTGCACGTCAAATTTGGCGATTACCGCCAGAGCGCAACCCCGAAGCGGCTGCACTGATTGTTACCCTTCTCGGACAGAAAGATGATCTGCACGAATACACCCTGCTGTGGTCACTAGGCCGTGTGGGAAATGAAGAGAACATTGATAGTGTTACACCCTATTTAACGCACGCCAACAACACGCTGGCGAGTTTAGCGGTCGAAGTTGTTCTCGCCCTAACGCCTGAACAGGCGCGTAAAAGCGCGTTTGAATCGTTGCGCACGCATCAAGAAGACATCACAGCAGATACGCTCAAAAATGCCGTCGAACAATTCAACAATACTGACACTCGGCGTGCGACCAGTTACCCCATCGGTACGTTGTTAAAAGCGGCTTACTTGCAAGCCCGCGTTGATGCCGACATGCACCAGACGTTACTTCAGCTATTGCCTAGCCTGCCTTTTGTGCCAGGTGCATTTCACGGCATGCGATACATGCTCAAGATGAGCGAATTTCGGACGGATGCTGCCGTACTCGCGGCGCTGAACGTTCGCTTAGAACAAAGTAAGCCACACTTTACGAGAGAGTGGGACGTGCTCTACAACGAGCACGGTCGCCTTAACGTGGAAGAAGAACTGGCATCAAGCACCGCGCGGTTGGCTCATTCCCAGAAAACCCATCGCTATTTTGTGGCGCGCTACGCCCGTGTGCTTAAACACCTTGGCATAACTCAAAATGCACATTTCATTGCATTGGCCGAATCCACACTGCTGCAATACAGCGGGGAACAAGCCAAACGCGCCCGAAGCACTCCACACTATCGATGGGATGATAATTGGCGACGACAACTCATCGCAACGCATCATTATGACGAATTCGCACACTGTTCTTCGTTGAACACCTTGCTTCGCGCTAACAACCCAGCCTATTCAAAAAATCGGCGGGGCATATGGCGATTCGACCCAGACGTGTCCTTTGAGGGGCGCGGAGAAGCATTTCCTGAGCTATGGGATAACGCACCCGACAGCTTGCTCCGCATTGCTAGCGACACGGAATGCGAACCCATTTCAGATTTTGCGATTCGTGCACTGGAAGACAATACCGAGTTTCTAGAAACTCTGTCCCTTGATGCTGTGCTGACGCTATTTACCAAGCCATTTAAGCGCTCACAGGACTTTGCCTCGGAGAGATTGAAACACCTCTTGGCGAATCAAACTGTCACGAACGACATACTCGTTACCCTGTTCGACAGTGGTTTAGCTGCGCCTGCGAGCCTTGGTTTAACCTTGCTTGGGCAAAAGCGTGATTTCAACGACTTCCTCGTCGCCTTGTCTCACGCACTTTGTATCGACCCAAGCACCCAGCTTGCTAGCCATACCAACGTGGTCGCGTGGCTCAACACCCCAGAACAAAAAGCGAAATTCACGTTTGTCGACAAAACCGAGTTGCTGACAACGGTAATTTCTGTGACGAGCAAAAAGGATTTTGCATCGAAAGATCACGCCATTCAGGTCTTTGATTGGCTGATGACACAGTGTCACGATGTACTCACGAAAACCTACCGTGATCTCTCCACTATAGACGCGTTGATTCTTTCAACATCTCCGCGTCTTTCGCTGTTCGGGTGCAAGCTTTTGGATGCCATGCCGATCGCTTATCACCAAATGTCGGATGCCGTGTTGGAGACAATCCGTGCATCGGATGATCAAGATATTCACGCGTTCAACCTCGCGTTGCTGAAAAAACTCGATAGCGATGAGCTAGCAAGCAAGCTCGATTTTCTGCTCGAGATGTTAACGAAAAGCAGTGACACCGATCAGCGCGCCATCTTGAGCGTGCTTGAGCAAACCATGCAAGGTGCGTCTTATAACGTCAGTCACGCGGAAAACCAGAAGGCGATTTTCAAACACATCGTCGCTTTGCTGCACGGGCACAAACTTGATGATGCATTGCAGCACACATTGTCCGATTTCCTTCGTGTGCATGGTGCAGACAGGTTACGAGAAGACTCAGAGGCACTTTGGCTCTTAGCAACCGCACGTTCTGAAGTGGTGCACACCCTTGCGTCCGAGCAGTTCGACAAGCAAGTATCACACGACGCCTTCTCTGCCGATAAGTGGCTCGCGTTGCTGAACAGCCCAACACTGTCGTTGCGTGAGAGTGCCCGCGCGTATTTTGATGATACCCCTGAAGCACTCATTGTTCAGATGGACAGCATTGTTCCCATCATGGAAAGCGAATGGCCAGATACACAAGCATTTGCCTTCACTTTTTGTCGCGAGACACTGTCACGAGATCGCTGGACACCCGACCAAATTGTCGCGGTCTGTGACAGCGTTGTCGAACCTGTGCAGAGATTTGGACGAGAACTGGTGCAAACCCATTTCGACCAAGGCGATGCAGAGCAATACCTATTGCAGTTGAGCCAACACCCTGCTGCAAATGTGGAGCTGTTTGTCAGTCAGCTGTTGCCACAACACGCTGCGAACAATGAAACGGCCATTCTCGCGTTGCAGCCGTATTTTGTATCAGTGCTATCTCGAGCAAATACCGGCCGTCCTGCAAAAGACAACGTGATCCGCTTTCTCAAAGCACACGCGGACAACTCTGATGCGATTCGAGAAATGCTGTGCCAAATGCTGACTCGCTTATCACTGACATCGGTACAAAAAGACAAAGCGGAATACATCAAATTGATGTTGAGCCTGAAAAAATCGCACAGCGATCTCGCATTGCCCGTTGCACTCAAAAGCCTTCGAAACACGACGTTAAGCGAGGTTGCGAAATAAACATGGAAGTGACTTATCGATACGCCAATGCCTCACGCGTCGGTTCCAACAGCCAACAAACGGACATGTCGTTTTCACCGGATTTATCGCGCCCACCGACCTTTTTTGTTGGGGAGCTAAAAGACAAACGACGTTTTCGAGAAGCCATGTCCAGCTTGCATGATGTGGTCATTTCAGACATGCGCTTTAAGCCGAAAAACCGCGAGGAATACCAACGTTGGTTGGCGGGTGAAGAAGAACGGTTGCTGGCAGAATTCGTTAGCCAATCGGGGAAAGTGAAAGCAGAACTTGACGCAGTCAGTTCGGAACTCGCTGATATGAACCGCCAAGCTGGCGAGGTACTTGCGCCTTACTACAAGGCACAAAACACCTACTTTGATTACCTCTATAAGAACGACATGGACGCTTGGTACGTGCTCGATCCGGTGATCACTATTCATCCCGATCAGGTCTTTTTTGAATGCTTTTCTGAAGATGAGTCCAGCTACGGTAAATTGAGTTGCCAATACGATGTGTTCGCCAATGTTTCTGAGCAAGCTTATGGCACTACTAACATCGATTACTCCACCAAACTGTATAATGAGTTTCAAAAAATCCGCGATTACCGCACCACACTGCTAAAAATCGACCCTGACGGGTTCAATATCCAAACCTCTGGCGGTGCAGAGTACGACGAGAAAAAGATCGACTTACCCGAAAGCTGGGTGCGTGGTTTCTTGCAAGTCAGTTCGGCAATGACGCTACCAATGACCACATTGCGGCTTCAACCGATGGACATTCACAACCTGTGCCTGCAACTTAAACGCAAAAAAGAACGCGTCGGCCCTCGATCCATGCGTTTCGAGCTCAACCCGGGGCAGCCTGTTCAAGTGGTGATGGAACCGTGGGGCGATGTAATTCGCTTTGACCGTTCCATTTACCAAGGCAACACAGCGCGCACTGTCCGTGTATGGGGACGCCGCCGATTGCTTATTCTGGAACGCTTATTACCCATTGCAGATCACTTCGATGTCCACCTGATGGGCGATGGAATGCCGTCTTTCTATGTCGCCAACATGGGCCCGCTCACGTTTACGCTCGGGCTGTCGGGTTGGAGTGCGAACGATTGGTCTCAAGCAGGGAATTTCGATTTGCTTGCGCCGCGTGAAACCGTGGATCAACTCACCAGCCAGCGCGTGTATCAAGCCCTTGAGCAAACACATCAAGAAAGTGCGCAAAGCCTAGCTACTCGCCTTCAACTTGATATCAGCACCGTGAAATCCGCCCTCGCGCAATATAGCCAACTGGGGCTGGTGTTGTATGACATGACCAATGACGTGTATCGGCTGCGCGCGCTCTACAACGCACCAGTCGATTTGGATGAAATTCGTTTTAATAATGAACGCGAAAAGAAAGCCGCGAATTTTGTGGCTGCGAAGCTAGTGACCATTGATAAGGCTGAGTCCGATCAACAGGGGCAAGAACTCGTCGGTACCGTGATGGACAATGCCCACGAATACCATGTGGCGTTGAGTATCGATAATGACCAACGGTTGGTGAAAGGCGAGTGCCAATGTCATTTCTGGCATCAAAACAAACTCCGCCAAGGCCCTTGCGAACATATGCTCGCACTGAGACTCACGGTGTCAGAGGAGCGCCTTTCATGAATTTTATTGCGAGATTTGCATCACTCTTTTACTGCAACACTCTTGAATCAAAACGATCGACCTTGCATGCTGGCGACTCAGATTTTCGTGGTTTGAATACAACAGATTCAAACCACACCCCATTTGGTAGCGCGACGTTAGAACCTTGCATCGCGAATGGTGGATCACCATTCTGGTACAAAGACTACCCACGCGTCACTGAGGCAATCTTAACTGGGCCGTACTGTCACCTATATCGCTATTGCGGTATGACTTCAAAGAAGTCAATGAGCGATATAGGTAACGTACGGCATCGAGTTGATTCCCTCAGTACTAAGAACTCTTCGAAGGAAGTTGTCGCGCTACCAAACCCTCTTTCTGCGCTCCGCACTTTTCTGTTTTCTCCCGATGTCTCCTTAGCCAAGGAGGGTATTTACCATGTCTAATGAACAACAAAACGATTCCCCTATTCAAGATCCATCACCAAAGCTGACGCGCCAAGAACTCTACGACCGCGTAAGACATGTGGGCAAAAACAATTACATTCTCAGTGAAATGACTCGCTTGGGTTTCTGGCAGAAAAACGCCGAAAAACCGACGTTAGCTGAAGCTTTTATTGAGAAACGATCGTCGCTACAAGCCAGACTTCGCGAACTCAGTAAGGAAAATGCACTCTATTCCGATCCAGAAAAAGCGTTAAAAGCGCTCCATGACGAACGCAAAAAAGCGGCGTTGGAAAAACGCGAGCAAACAAAACGAGACCGAAACACGGCGCGCTATAAGAGAGCATTCTCTTGGTACATAAAACAAGGTGAGACATTCACCTACCTGGGTGAGAACGTTTCAGCGGGATTGGAAGATAAAACCTCACAGGAAGACAGGCTTACGGCCCAAAAACTGCCTGTTTTTGCCCATGCAGGTGCCGTGGCTGACACAATGGGCGTTTCCACCAGCGAATTGCGTTTTCTTTGCTATCAAAAAGACGTGTCAACAATCTCCCACTATCAAGATTTTGCCATCACGAAAAAGTCGGGCGGCATTCGCACCATTTCAGCGCCGATGCCACGCATGAAACGCGCGCAATATTGGTTGCTCGACAATGTGTTGAACAAGTTGGCAGTTCACGATGCCGCACATGGCTTTGTGTCTGGCAGAAGCATTGTTTCGAATGCCGAACCACACATTAAGAAACGTGTCGTGATTAATTTAGACATGAAGGACTTTTTCCCTTCGGTCAGTTACAAGCGCGTAAAAGGCATGTTCAAGCAACTTGGCTACAGTGAAGAACTGGCCACAACGTTTGCCTTACTCACCACAAAGCCGGCAACAGAAGCGTTAGACATGGATGGGAAAACATGGCACGTCGCTTTGGGGGAACGCACATTGCCACAGGGTTCACCTTGCAGCCCAGCGATAACGAATGTGCTTTGCCGACGTCTTGATGCTCGCCTAAAAGGCATGGCCGAAAAGCTTGGATTTACGTATACCCGCTACGCCGATGATCTCACCTTTTCCAATGATGATGACAGCCAAGTACAAGCACTCCTATGGCGCTGCAAACAAATCGTATCCAGCGAAGGGTTTGTTATTCATCCAGATAAAACACGCGTGATGCGCCGCCATCAGAAACAGGAAGTGACAGGCGTTGTCGTTAACGATGGGCTGTCCGTGGAAAGAAAAACCTTGAAGCGTTTTCGTGCAGTATTAAAACAAGTAGAGCTTGATGGCCCTGAAAACAAGCATTGGGGACACGGTGAACTTTTTCAAAGCTTGGCGGGGTATGCAAACTTTGTTGCCATGGTGAACCCAGAGAAAGGGATCCCACTTCAAAAATCCGTGATCCACATAAAACGTCAGCATGATATTCCCGTGCCGACAGGCAAAGTGAGCGCACTCAACAAGAAGCTGTTCCGCATCAAAGCGGCGAAAGGTGAAACCCCAAGAGAGGATTGGTGGCAACCTATAGATAAATCAGCGCCAACACTGGAACTCACGCCCCAACAAATACAAAACAAAAAACGAGAGGCAATAGAAGAAGCTCGACAGCAATACGATGGCAATGTTGATAAGCGCACACAGCACACTGATAACGATGACTCTCTAGAGCCCGGCGAGAAAAAGCATGGCATCGGGTTTTGGATTTTCGCCATCATCTTCTCGCCAATCATTTTGATCGTGGCATTGTCCCGCGCCTCTACAACAGCCAAAATTGCGTTGGCAGCTTCACTGTTCTTTTGGATGTATTACTTCTTTATGTAATTTGTCTCGCTCTTTTCAAGAACTCCAGCCCTGAATAAGTGCCTTAAGCGCTCAGGGCTTAGTTTCTCAAACTTGGTTTCTCAAACTTAGTTTCTCAAGCTTGGTTTCTCGAGTTTACTTACCCATTTGGCGCTCAGAGATTGATAAATACACGGTCCTTATTCTCATTCTGACAACCGTCGGCACTCCGTGGCATAATCTCACTCAATCACAACGATCAATAACAAAAGAAAACGACAATGAAACTGATTGATAAATTGGCTTGGCTTACGATCAAAGACGGCAAACTACTGGCCGTACGCTCAAAAGGCAAAACACTGTTCTACCTCCCGGGCGGTAAGCGCGAAGCAGGCGAAACCGATGAACAAGCGTTGATGCGCGAAATCAAAGAAGAACTGTCTGTTGATTTGGTGGCTGAAAGCCTCAAGTATGTTGAGACTTTCACTGGCCCTGCGGATGGCAAAGCGGAAGGTGTATCTGTGCAGCTGACCTGCTACTTCGCCGATTACACAGGGGAACTAGAAGCCGATGCTGAAATCGAAGAACTGGCGTATTTGGGAACGGCTGACGAAGCCATTACCTCGAAAGCAGCATGGGTTGCTCTTGAGTGGTTGATTCAACAAGGCCATATCACCCAATAATTGCTTGCTATAAAAACGCGCCCGCATGGCGCGTTTTTTGTCTTTACTTGCCAATCAACAACCATTGCGTACTAGCCACCATAGAGCTGATCAATCACCCCTTGAAAGCCGGGTTTCACTGAAAACAGGCCGCCTATCCCATGCTCAGACGCAACTGCATCTTGCGGCGCTCCCCCTTTAGAAGTCGTAATATACAAAGTGTCCAAATGCTCTCCACCAAACGCACAGCACGTGGGTTTATCTACGGGAATTTCAATAACCCTATCAATCACACCTTGTGGGCTGATACGTACCACGCGCCCGCCGTCCCATTCTGCATTCCAAACACCGCCATCACTATCAACGCAGGACCCATCGGGTAACCCCGGCTCGGCATCGAATCGCATCAGGGTTCGTGTCGTTGTGGCAATGGCTTTCTTGGCATCATATTGATACTCAATAATCTCGCCATTTGGCGTATCGGCGAAGTACATGCGATTATCATCGGGGTGAAAACAAATACCATTGGCACAAGCTACATTCTCTATTAAGGTTGTGACCTTATGGTTCTTAGAGAGATGAATCACACTCGAATCAGCCTCAAACGTCCCCTCATTCATACCTCCCACGACAAAGTTTCCTTCACGATCCACCTTGCCATCATTTAAGCGTGAGTGGGGGTTACTAGGCTCAAACCAATGAAGACATTCGAGCTCGCCATGTTGGAGGTCAAACAGCGAAATGCGATCGTTAAACGCCACCACGAAGCCACCTTGAGATCGAGGTGCAAAACTGCACACAGGGCTTGGCATGTCTTGCACTTGGTGCAGTTGGGTCTTGGGATCATATGACCAAATTTTGCTGGCAAACATATCTGTCCAACGGACCTTTCCATCGCGGTGATCCCAAAAAACACCTTCACCATGATCGTTATTACAATCAAGGAGTAGCTCTGCCACTTTCATACAACGTCCATTGTTCTTGTTATCAACTAAACCGTTGGCTATCTTAGCTTTTATTGTCAGAGCAACGCTACAACAGCAGATGCATAAATGTCTCTTGGTCAGATTCCGTGACATGGAACGTTGTCACCAAGGTTGCGGAATCTTGTGGTGCTAACGATCCCATTCTCCCATGCCATTCCAGTTCGCAATAGGGGTATGCGGAAGAGTTGTACACTTCAAAGGCATGCTCATGCGCATACTCTGTCGCTTCAAATAGCGTTTCGACAGAGGAAGTGAGCAACACGCCTTTCGAGGTGTGTTCAATGGGGCAATATGCGAAGGAAACGGGCGAATCAGGGTGCACACCGACTTTAAACTCGTTGTCGTCATCGCAACGCACCAGCCCATGCTTTCCTACTGTTTGCAGATTGTTGGCGGGTTCACCGAAGTCCGTTTTTACTTCTGTCGCATCAACTAGCGCAAAAGCAATGGTGGCATTACGCTTCAACATCATCACTGACCAGCATCCAACGTTTACGGTTTCCACACTTTCATTGGTGATCTGATGATGTATTTCAAACTGCCCCTCAATGTCTTCAGACAATGACACCGTTCTGGTAATCACCAATCCATCGGGGCTTTTAGGGCTCGTCATTTTTACAGAATGTGAGCCTAACATTTCAACCTGATATTCCGCCGAATCCAGCGCAGGTATTGGTCCTTGATCCTGCCAGTAACGTTCCGGTGCAAGCCACGTTTTTTCGCCGCCCCACAAAGGGAAAGGCACGTGTTTAGCACGCGTAGGAAAGATGTCTAACGCCCCAGTCGATGGATTTGCTGTTAATCCTACCAAGTCTGGGTTGGTAAATAATAGGGAGTGGCCTTTATACACCACGTCCATCAAACGTCCGCCGATGCCGGGCACCAAAATCAACGATAAATCGCCACGTGTCAGCGCAGCCTCTTTCCAAGTATTTTTCACGGTCATCCTTTGTATCCCCAAATGCCAGTCACACTACTGGTTTAGTTTCTAAGTCTTATCGTTATTTTTATGCGAGGTGATCATACGCATTCCGTATATTTCGCTTTGGCTATTTTCTTAGAATCAAAAAGAAAGTGATGTCTGACGTTTTCATCAAATCAATGCAATACGCCCTTATAGGCACTCTTGGTAGATGAAGATACTTTGTCGCCATTAAATAGGATTATCTTCAGAAAAACGCCCAATTTCACTCGCTATGCTGCATATCAATACACATTTATAATCAGTTATTTAGCGCCATTCTCGGGATTGATACGCCACACAACATTGCGTAAACCCCTGACATATTGAATGCTTAAGCTAGTCGTTAAGTCTTGGATAATGTCTTTTGCAGGTTGTTTGCCACTTATGTGACCATGTATCAAAAGTGCCCGAACTTGAAGAAAATCAAGTCGCGATTTGCCGCGTCTGTGGTGGACAAATTATAGAAGGCGCAAAACATAATGACGATAAAGTCATCGCCTTCGCGATCACCGCTAGCATCCTATTACTCTGCTCACTTCTATTTGAACTCATTTCGTTTTCCCGCCAAGGTCTCGTCCAATCTATGGGGTTGATGGATGTGTCACTCGTGATGGTGAAACACCAGTACGAACCGCTGGGGGCATTAATGGCAGCCACCATCACTATGCTGCCTGCCAGTCTTCTGGTGTTTGCGTTTGTCTTACATACTCCGCTTCGAAAACTACTGCCAACGTCTCTGCAAATACTCATGACGAAGGCCATTTTCTTTTGCAAAGACTGGAGCATGCCAGAGATTTTTCTGGTGGCCGTGCTCGTCAGTTTAGTAAAAATCACGTCGTTGGCTGACATTGGAATGGGGTTGTCGTTCTGGGCATATATTGGGTTTGTGGTGTTCTTCTTGATGACCATGCTCAAAACCAATCGACAGAATTTGTGGGACAGCATTTCTCACCATTCCAAATACCCTCAATATCCAGCTAGCGGCCGAGCCATCGACGCAGGCATTGGTGGTTGTCACACCTGTGATTTGGTCACCAAAGAGTCTGAATGCCCGCGTTGTCACAGTGCGGTTCACCCTCGAAATCCGCAAAGTGTGCAGAAAACCCTGGCATGGCTAGCAACCGCATTTTTGTTGTATATCCCCGCCAACATTGAGCCGATCTTGATTACCGTTTTTCTTAACTCGCCTGAACCATCAACCATCATTGGTGGTGTGGCTGTTCTTATTGAACATGGGTCTTACCCCATAGCGATCGTTATTTTCGTGGCGAGCGTGATGCTCCCACTCGCCAAGATGGCAGCGTTCGCGCTGTTCTGTTGGGTCGTCTCCAAGCAGATCAATATCTGTCGCTTGTCGTTTACGCAGATCTACACGATTGCGGAATTTTTAGGGAAATGGTCGATGATTGATGTGTATGTCGTCGCCATTTTGGCTGCCTTGGTACAACTATCAGGCATGATGGAAATCTTGCCCGGTATCGGCGCAGTATATTTTTCACTGATGGTGATTGCCTCTATGATCGCCGCGCACAATTTTGACCCCAAACTGCTCTGGGATTTAGAGCAGAAACGAGCCAATAAGGAATAATATGGCAGAGGCAGATAACGCCGTTATCACTCAACGCAAAGGCATTTCGAAAATCTGGATTGTGCCCTTCATGGCGCTCGTTTTGGGTATCTGGATGGTCTACGCCTACCTTGATGACAAAGGCACCATGATCACCATAGTGATGCCAAATGCTGAAGGCATCAGCCCGGGAAAAACCCAAATCAAAACCCGTAGCGTTCCCATTGGTTTGATCACCGAAATACACTTAACAGAAGATCGTCGCCAAGTTGAAGTCACGGCGGAAATTGATAAAGGTTACGATGATCTTCTCACCGAAGATGCGCAGATTTGGGCTGTGCAACCGCGCATAGATCAATCTGGCATTAGTGGCTTGGGGACGCTCCTTTCTGGTATTTACTTTGAATTTCGCCCCGGCAATGCAGAAGAAAGCAGTGATGAATTCACGGTTTTGCCCGAACCGCCTTTGGTGTCGATGAACCTGAAAGGAAAACGCTATGAACTCGTCAGCTATAACGCAGATGCCATGGCGGTCGGTTCACCGGTTTACTTCAAAGGTTATAACGTTGGCACCATAGAAAAGGCCGAGTTTGATTGGCAAAAACAAGTCATGAACTACCAAGTCTTTATTCAAGACCCCTACCACAACCTCATCACCGAAAAGACGCTATTTTGGGTTGAGACCGGTTTGGAAATGGATCTGTCAGCCGACGGGCTAAGTGTGAGGGCTGGGCCGCTGACAAAGTTTGTGGATGGCGGTATTACCTTTGGTGTGCCTGATCGTGAAGCACCTGGTGCGATAGCAAAAGAGAACACTCAATTTGTATTGAGCAAAAGCTACAGCGAGAGCTTAGAAGAACGCTACCCTGAATTCCAATACTATGTGGTCATGTTTGACCATTCTATTCGAGGTTTACGCGCTGGCGCCCCCGTCGAATACCGTGGTGTTCGCATTGGTACTGTTGTAGAAGTGCCTCTAGATGAAGGAAAAGATGGCGCACCAGTACTCGTGACAGAAAATAACACTGACATTCCTGTACTCATTAAAATCGAGTTTGCTCGTATCAATGAGAATGTCACGCTTGCCGAGAATTTTTGGCGAAAGAACATCAACACCTGGCTCGAGAAAGGCCTTCGAGCCTCTATGGAAACAGGCAGTTTCGTTACGGGGGCTTTATTCGTAAATGTGGATTTTTATCAGCGAGACCTCAAACCTTACACCTCCAGCTTCGGAGGATATAGTGTCATCCCAAGCACGGCACATGGCTTTACCCAACTTACCGATCAAATGTCTGGCTTCCTCGATAAGCTCAATGCCTTAGAGATAGAGAAAACCCTCGCGCGTATCGACGAGACCTTGGCATCTTTCTCGTCACTCGCTGGCTCAACAGAAAAAATAGTCAGCAACGCAAACATCGAGAGTGTGCCAAAAGAAATCACCGCCAGTTTGGAAGAGTTACAAACCACGCTGGAGAGCTATCAAAAAGGATCACCACTCTACAACGACATTCAGAATGCGATTCAATCCATGGAAGTCTTGATGAAACAAATACAACCGTTGGCAGAAGAGCTGAGTGAGCACCCCAACATACTGATTTTTGATAAACCCGATGAAGATGACGTTCAACCTAAAGCGCGAGGTGCTAACCAATGACACTTATACGAGCCATCACAAGGCTAGCATTTGTCACTGCTTTTATAGTGCTTAACGGCTGTTCAACACAAACAGAACGCAAGGTGTCTTACTACCAATTCGACATTGTCGCAGAAGACAAAGTGGTCACTTCTCCAGAATCTAAACCTCAGCTTATTATCAAAGAAGTGGATATGTACGCTGGCCTTAACGAGCCCGGCATGGTGCAACGCTTAGATAACTATCGTGCTCGTGCGGCTACGTGGCACCAATGGGCAATACTACCTTCTGATATGCTGGAGTCGGCCACTGCGAATTTGTTGTCGCAGCAGCTATCAGGTTGGTTAATTCTGATAGAAAAAGACGGTGATATTCCGCAAACTGAATCCGCTGAAAAAGCCAGCTATGCCGTGCGTATTTTTGTTGAAAGATTTAATGGTGGGTTGAACGGCGATGCAGAAGTGGTCGGCAGTTGGTCGCTTTACAATGCTGATCAACAATTGGTAATAAAGAACACCTTTAATAAGTCTGTGCCCTTAAAGCAAGATGGGTATGCAGGGTTAACGCAAGCGCTGCAAGTCGCCTGGACAGAAGTCAGTGATGATATTGCACGTTATCTATTAAGCCGGCAATAAACTCGTTTTCTGGTTTAATCGCTGTAGCTAATTCACCCACACTACAATGTGTCAATAAAGTGTATTTTCCACATGGGAACTACGCATTATTTTAGAGTATCTGCACGACTCACACTTCAGATTGATTGAGTGATGAACATCAAAAATCTAACGATTGCTTCAACACTGAATGATTCCATTAAGACATTGATATAACAACACAATGCATATTGCCTCACGTGACATAACGCATGTATTTTGTGTCACAATTTCACCAAGCCTCAATATTTCTCTTATTCAACACACTCTCTCACTCATGAACCACACTTCACTCGTACTTCATCGCTCAATAGCGTCTCACTGACTAAATACAGCACTGGATCGATTCATTAACAATGATATACGCTGAAAACCAGACACTTAAACGAGAGTCACCTTCAAATGTTAATTACTTTTAGACGATTCCTTCATAGCGAGGAGGGTGTAACTGCCATCGAATACGCGATCATTGGTGTTGCGATGTCTTTCATTGTCTTATCAGGATTTATTGATGGAAGTCCGCTGCCTGAGGCACTTGAAGATGCTTTCATTGCCATTAAGGACAACATTGTTGCGGCGAATTTAACATAGCGTAAGTCCGCCTTAGCATAGCTCGTAAGCCACTTCAGCCTATCAGCGCTACCATTTAAAGAAAAAACGCACCATCAACGGTGCGTTTTTAAGTATATTTTGTATGTCAGGCGACAGTGCCGCCTTCCCTGTTTTAACGCGGCATCACGCCCATCTGATCGAAGCAAAACGCATACACGTCCGCGGTTAAATCCATCACCTTGTGCGTCGGCATACCTGCGCCGTGACCTGCATTGACATCAATGCGAATCATCACTGGGTTTTCACCACTGTGTTTCGCTTGAAGCTCGGCAATGAATTTATAGGAATGCGCAGGAACAACGCGATCATCATGATCGGCAGTTGTCACTAACGTGGAAGGATAGCTGACGCCTGCTTTCACATTGTGTACTGGCGAATAGCCCAGCAAATAATTGAACATGGCTTCACTTTGCGCCGATGTGCCGAAGTCATACGCCCAACCTTCACCTGAAGTGAACGTGTGGTAACGCAGCATATCTAGCACACCAACCGCAGGCAATGCGACGCGGAATAGTTCCGGGCGTTGAGTCATACATGCGCCCACCAGCAAGCCACCGTTTGAACCACCGCGAATAGCCAGTTTTTGAGATGACGTATAGTTTTCGGCAATCAGGTATTCCGCAGCCGCAATGAAATCATCAAACACATTTTGCTTTTGCTGCTGCGTGCCCGCATCGTGCCATGCTTTTCCATATTCACCGCCACCACGCAAATTCGCTACGGCATAAATACCGCCCATTTCTATCCACGAAGCAACATTGGGGTTGAATGCGGGTTCTAAACTGATATTGAAGCCGCCATAGCCATATAAAATGGTGGGATGGCTACCATCCAGCGTGATCCCCTTGCGATAACAGATCGTCATCGGGACTTTTGTACCGTCTTTCGAGGTATAAAATACCTGCTTAGATTCAAGTTGCGTGCTGTCTATCACGCAGGCGCTGCGACGATATAACCCGGCTTCTCCCGTCTTTGGATCAAAACGGTAAGTATCACTGGCGGTGGTGTAGTTCGTGAAGGTGTAATACAGCGTTTTATCTTTTTCGCGCCCACTAAAGCCGGACGCACTACCAACACCTGGCAAGGCAATATCACGCACAAATGTGCCATCTAACTGGTATTGTTTTACCTGTGTTTGCACATCCACTAAATAGCTAACAAACAGGTAACCCGCGCCTGTTTCAATGCTCAGTTCGTCATTCGTTTCAGCGATCAGGTCTTGCCAGTTGCTCTGTTGTGGCGAGCTTGCAGCAACCTTTACAACACGTCCCATGGGAGCTTTTAAGTTGGTGTAGATCAGAAGTGAGCCATTGTGGTGTTCAATCACATCACTGTCAGCACTGTCGTCGTCGGTCAAGCAAACCAAAACCGAAGGGGTGTCTTGCAAATCCTTCACGTACAGCATGTTGCCAGACGTCGCATTCGCTCCACTGATCACGAGGAAGCGATCATCTTCGGTGGTGTAACCACCCACGTAACGGTATTTCGGGTCCCCTTCTCCACCGAATACCAGTTCATCATCCGATTGAGCAGTGCCCAGCGTGTGAAAGTAGAGTTTGTGATGTTCAGTGCGCGCCGATAATTCACTGCCTTCAGGCTTATCGTAAGTAGAATAGTAGAAGCCTTCGCTGCCTCGCCACTCAATCCCCGAAAACTTCACGTTTTCGATTTTGTCAGTCAATAGCTCGCCTGAAGTCGCATCCATCACGTATATCGTGCGCCAATCACTTCCACCCTCTGAGGTGGAATAGGCAATTTTCTTATCGTCACCCGAAAAACGAAGCTGATCTAGCGAGGTCGTGCCTTCCTCACTCCAAGTATTCGGATCGAGAAAAACAGTGGCATCTTCTGCCGAGCCTTGGGTACGAAACACCACCGCTTGATCTTGCAAACCATCATTGCGGTAGAAATACGTGAATTCTCCACGAGTAAATGGGGCGGACTCTTTGACGTAGTTATTGGCCATTTCCAGTCGTGCACGGATAGCATCGCGAGACGGTATGGTCCGTAGATAGCCAAACGTCACCTCGTTTTGAGCATCTACCCAAGCTGCGGTTTCTTCACTTAAATCATCTTCTAGCCATCGATAGGGATCGGCAACGTCGACTGAGAAATAGGTATCGATCGTGTCGTCTTGGCGCGTTTTCGGATAATGAAACATCGCTTACTCCTTGCTGTGCTTATGGCTTCATCATATCCAAAGCACCTGAATACTGCGCAGGTTTGTCCAATAAAAAACGTGACAAATTGTTGATAACCAACGCAGCACATCGTTTCCGAGACCATCAGCCTGCGGCTAGAATGACGAACCTCCCCCTTTGTGGCATCTCAACAACGTTTTAAAAAGAGAGGTAATTTACTTGAATTTCTTTCCCGATCGGGCTTGTTCTTGAACGGTGTTAACCATCTTGCTGAATGCGCGATCTTTGGCGCGTTTTTGTGCCAACGTGGCACTGTTGTGAGCATCTTCTCGCAATAACTTGTGGAAGTTATCTAACCTTCTGGCTGAGATTTCACCCTTTTCCAGCGCGTCTAACACTGCACAGCCCGGTTCATTTTGATGCTGACAATCTTGAAACCGACAGAGGCTTGCGAGAGACTCAATGTCCGCAAACGTGAGTTTAATACCTTCCTTTGCATCACTGAGTTGAAGCTCGCGCATTCCAGGGGTATCCATCAACAAACCGCCTTCAGGAAGCCATTTAATGGCGCGATAAGTCGTGGTGTGTCGCCCTTTACTGTCTTGTTCGCGAATTTCCCCTGTATCCATCTGCTCGCTGCCAAGTAGGCCATTTACCAATGTGGATTTCCCAACGCCCGATGACCCCATAAAGGCAACGGTTCTTCCTCGTCGACAGTAGCTTTTCAATACGTCGAGTTCATCAGACGCAAGCGCATTGACACAATAGACACTCAGCAGTGAATCTAGACTTTGCACTTGTTGACGATGACCATCTGCGTCAGCACATAGATCTGCTTTCGTTAACACGATCACTGGCTCAACATTTGTTTCCTTAGCAAGTGCTAAGTATCGTTCTATCCGATTGAGGCTAAAGTCGTCGTTAAGTGAGCTAACGATAAATACGGTATCAATATTGGCTGCAATGAACTGGCGAGCGCGAGCGCTTCCTACTGCTTTGCGCTGAAATAGGGATTGCCTTTCGAGAACGCGAAGTAGGCGATCTCCGTTGAATACAACCCAATCCCCCACACAAATTCCGTCGATGTTCGGGTTGAGCGATAGCCGCAATGCGTCGTTGCCAGCCAATACAACCACTTCCGTTTTATGGTGTTCAATAACACGCCCAAGCGAGCAGTGTTCAAGCTCTTCCAGCGTCAGTTGTTGCTGAAAGAAAGGACGCATACCTAAATCAACTAATGTTGGCGTTTGCATAAAACCTTCTTACCAATAATTCGGATTGTTGAGCGCCGCGGTACAGCGAGTAAGTAATTCATATTGCCTTTCCACGCCCTAGCTAAGAAGCTCTTAACTTGAGTGCAAAATATTGATAGGTAAACGCTTTGGCAGCACTTCTCTCATAGGTCGCAATCTCATTATCGATATCGATAAGCGCTTGAGACGCGACCATGGTTGGTGCCAATTCGTTGATACGACGTTGAAGTGGCAGCCAGTAGTTTTGCCAAGCTTCGATCCCTAGCGAGAATTGCTCCACAAGGTCATAGCCCAATGCATCAAACTGTTTCAGTCGTGTCGCGATGGTTTGCATGTCAGGGTATTCGGATTGCCAAAACTGTTTGGTCTTTTCATCCGGCGAATCGGTGAGCCAAACCAGATCACTCACCATAATCATGCCACCGTTTTTTAGGCATGATTTCCATTGTGTCAGCGCGTTTTCCATTCCCATGATGTAGACGCAGCCTTCCGCCCAAATCGCATCAAAACTGTTTGCCGCAAATGGCAATGACGTCATCGATGCACAAACAGGTGAAACTTGCTCGCCGAACTGTGTCTCCGCCAATTTCTGTTTAAGTTGCTCAATCGCAGTAGGTTCATTATCTACGGCAGTAATATGGGCATCGCAATGCTCTGCAAGCAATAAGGTCGATGTCCCCTTTCCGCTGCCGATCTCCAAAATATGCGTTGCACTGTTAGGCAGAAATGAAGCCGCTTTCAGTGTGTCTTCCTGACTACCCGGTCCCCACCGCTCTAGCGGTGCAAATATATCCATAAAATCTTGCATGTAAGCATCGTGGTCATTCATGTCTTTTGATAGCCATTTCAATCGAAGCGCTTCTTTTTCGCTGTACCCTTGCGTGTTCAGCCAGTTTAAGTGCTCGAGCGGGGCACTCTGGATAAGCGATTCATGCAAATTTCGTTGCGAGCGCTCACCGAGTAACCCGAGCAACAATTCACGTGCTTGTGTTTTCTTCTGAATTTCTTCTTCTAGCTGATGCAATCGCTCAACCAGAACCTGTTTATCCAACTTCACATCGAGGCAGCTTTGACACTCTTTTAACGTTAACCCTGCACTTTGAAGTTGTTGAAGGAGGAGTAACCGTTGCAAGTCGCGTTCACTGTAGCGGCGATATCCATTGCTTAGCCTCTGACCACTGATCAGGCCGAGCTTTTCATAGTAGAGCAAGGTAGTGCGTGATATACCCGCTTTTGAAGCCAACTCTGAAATCAGATACATGGTGAAACAAGCCTATGCTTTCTCAATTGGGACAGATTATGAACTATGAAGTAGTAGACAGGTCAACCTGTTTTAATGCTATCCATCACTCAAAATCATCGGCTTCAATAGTTAAATTCAGAATGCAGGAATCAGCTCATTGTCGCTCGCCATATCTCCACGATCGCAAAATGGCAACGTCATCATGGACATCGATAAAAATGAATATCGAGCTTTGATATGGTTCTATGAAAGGTCAGACAGTGAGACGTTACTCTCAGGCAATACCCAATATGATATACCCAAACAACCAGAGGATGCAGGGTTCAGCGAGATATAGTGACGCCTGTACTTGCAAAGAGGCTTTATGAACTACGAAGAATTCAATCAATTTTGTGGCTCTTTACCAGCGACCACGCATATCGTTCAGTGGGGGAACTCGCATGTATGGAAAGTGGGCGGTAAAGTCTTCGCTATTGGCGGTTGGAGCAAAGACAAGCAGCCAGCGTTCACCTTCAAAACCTCAGAGCGAAACTTCTATTTTTTGCGTGAATGCGAAGGCTATATACCCGCGCCCTATTTTGCTAACCGTGGTATGAAATGGATTCAGCAAATTGATAGTCATCATGAAAAGGACGACGATTTACAGTATTACCTAACTGAGTCTCATCGCTTAGTGTCTCTCGGGCTAACCAAATCTAAGCAAAAAGAACTGGGGCTCAATCAGGAGATGGGCTAAACAGCCTACTATCAATATTAAGCGTTTTAATTTCCAATATTTGAAAATAAATGTCCCCGTTTGGTCACCCTCAAACGTTATGTATACGAGACCAAATCTCACAACAATAATTCATGATATGGAGAGACGAAGATGAAAGAATTTATGTTTATCTACCAAGGTGGTGACCCTGACTGGATGAAGAACACATCCTCAGAAGAGATGGCGGCGATAATGAAATGCTGGGAAGATTGGATGACCAAACTGCAAGAAGCAGATCAACTTGTGACTGGCGGTTCACCCTTGCATTTCGAAGGCAAGCGCGTGACGCCGGATATGGTTATCACTGATATTGCTGCCGCTGAGTTTAAAGAACTCGTGAGCGGATATTCCATTGTTCGCGCTGACAGCTTGGAAGAAGCCGCTGAACTCGGAAAATCCTGTCCGATCTTCCAATCTCCTGGTGTGTCATTAGAAATTCGGCAAGTCGTGAAGATGAGTTAACACACCGTTCTTGAGTATATAAATCTATTGATTGACTAGGAGGCGTTCAATCTGAGCAAGCATCATCTGCTGCTCTTGTTGAGTTCCTCCTCTTTTTTTGGCTTCTTCAGCAAACTGATAAGCCTCTGAGCTGTTACCGGACTTAGCATGAATATGCGCCAAAATAGCGAAAGGTAAGTGAGAGTGTTCCATGCCATGCTTTGCCTGAATCGCGGCTACTCGTTGAAGAGCGCATTTTTCGTTGCCTTGATAAGCAATGGCAATGGCTTGATTAAGTTTCGCGATAGGCGATGCCGATACATCAATGAGCCTTGCATAATAGTGTTCAACCTTCTGCCAATTGGTTGATGTAAACGTCTTGGCAATGCAGTGCTCCTGCGCAATCAAAGCTTCACAACAAAAGCGCCCTGCGTCATTCAATGTCTCTGACATGTTTAGCGTCGCGAGGGCCACGTATTGCTGACCCATTCCAACCATATTTGGATCCCATCGCTCGCGTTCTTGCAAATCCAAAGGTATCGGGTTGCCATCCACATCTGTTCTCGCAGCCAACCTCGCCATGTGAAAATGCATTAGCGCGTACAAAGCCAAGGTTTCACGATTAGCGATATGCGGGGTTTCCACCAGTATGCTCACCAACGCCATAGCTTCTCGACAAAAATCAAAGTCGATGGCTTTCTTGCCATCCGAACAGTACACCCCTTCGTTGAACAATAGGTACAAGGACACATGAACCGTCTCTAATGCTTGCTCTATATGTTCTGGCGGAGGTTGCTTGAAAGCATACAACTTGAGTTGATTTCGCGTACGGTGAAGACGCTTTTTGATGGTTTCTTCCGGTACCAACAAAGCACGAGAAATAGCAGAGAGGCTAAAGCCACAAAGCAGTTTCAATATAATGGGGAGTTGATTCTCTGGTTTTAGATTTGGGTGGCAGCACCAAAAAATCATCCTGAGCGTGTCATCTTTTATCGCTTCTTCACTGAACTCCCGCTCCACGGTGCGCGCCAACGTCCACTCACTTTCAAGGAAATACGACAAATCGTCCCCAAAGCGGTGCTTATTTCTGTTGGCGCGAATCACATCAATAGCGTGGTTTTTAGCCGTTTTCATCAACCAGCCAGCGGCATTCTGTGGCTCGCCGTGCTCCTTCCAGTGTTTCAGCGCTTTGCTAAAGGCTTCTTGCATTGTGTCTTCAGCAAGCTCTATGTTTTCGACACCCAAAATACGCGTCAGCGCCGCCAATACCTTGGCTGATTCAGCGCGATACAATTGATCAATGTGATCTAACAACTCTCTGTCTAACAACGCTGGCATCACCACTTCTTGTCTTCCTATACAGTAGGTATAGCGCATGACAAAGCTCGAAGCTGTTGGGGATTAATCACTTACCGTGATTTATGCATTTTTGCTCTTGTCTGATACAAAATCGCCTTTTCGAATAAGCAACAATTGACGATATCAGCAAAGATACAGTGGACGGGATCACCTTTGCGTTCAACCGTGCTTTGCGTTTAAGCGTGCTTTGCTTTGCTTTGTCAGTGCTTTGCAATCTGGATCGCTAGGCAAAAAAAGAGCGGCTCAAATAAGCCGCTCTTTCAGTTTGAAAACGCCATGGGAAAGGCTGATTGCTACAACCTAAAAGCTCGTTTCCATTTTCAATTCAGGCACTACCGGATATCGCATACCCGCCATGTGCTCGATGCAATGAATAACCTGGCAGCTATAACCAAATTCATTGTCGTACCATATATACAGCACGCAGCGATTGTCTTCTGCGATGGTCGCTTGGCTATCAACCACCCCCGCGTAGCGAGAACCGACTATATCGGATGATACAATCTCAGTGGATTGGGTATAGTCAATCTGCCCAGCCAACGGAGAAACTAGTGCTGTTTCACGCAAGAATGCATTCAATGATTCACGCTCAACCTTGTTACTAAGGTTCAGATTCGCAATCGCCATTGATACGTTAGGCGTTGGAACACGAATAGCATTACCCGTCAGTTTACCTTTCAATACTGGCAAGGCTTTAGCGACTGCTTTTGCTGCACCTGTCGACGTCAGTACCATGTTTAATGATGCGGCACGCCCGCGTCGCTCACCACTGTGGAAGTTGTCGATCAAATTTTGGTCGTTAGTAAATGAGTGCACGGTTTCAATGTGACCCGATTCAACACCGTATCGATCATTCATGGCTTTCAACACTGGGGTGATCGCGTTGGTGGTACAACTGGCCGCAGAAATAATGGAGTCTTGATCGTCGATATCGTCATGGTTCACACCAAATACAATATTCTTGATGTCGCCTTTACCGGGAGCAGTCAGCAATACCTTAGCAGCACCTTTGGCTGTTAAGTGTTGACCAAGACCTTCGTCATCTCGCCACATACCTGTGTTATCGACCACCACGGCGTCATGAATACCATGTGCTTCATAATCAACCTCTGAAGGATGGCTTGCGTAAATGAACTGAATGTAGTTTCCGTTCACAATGAGTGCATTGCGCGCCTCATCAACCAAAATCGAACCGTTAAACGGCCCGTGTACCGAATCACGACGCAGCAAGCTGGCGCGCTTTTCCAAGTCGCCATCTTTGCCACCACGTACAACAATCGCGCGTAAACGCAGAGGATATCCTGGTCCGCTTTTTTCTATCATTAGGCGCGTAACCAAGCGTCCAATGCGCCCAAACCCATACAGCACAACATCTCTGGGCTCCTTAAGAGGCGTACTTTTGGGTAGGTGTGCGATTGATGTCTTTAAAAAATCATCTAACTCGCCACAATCTTGGTGGTCTCGCCAATACAGGCTGGCAAGGCGTCCTAAGTCAATGCGACAAGCTGGCAAGTCAAATCCTGCGAGCGTTTCCAGAAGAGGTAAAGTATGCGAAGTCGTCACTTCCTGACCAGTATACCATCGTGCAACACGGTGCGATTTAAGCAAATCTATTGTGCTCGCATTGATCACTGCGCGACCGTAGATCTGAATCTCGACACCTTTCTCGCGGTATAATTTGCCAATCAAGGGGGACATGGTTTCCGCATCAGTTTGGCTCTGTTGCCATTGGGTAAGATATTGTTCTGGGCTCATGGTTACTTTCTTTGCCTTTTTGGGTGTTTCACAGTTAAAAGGGGGCTTGAGGCTGTTTTTATTATTTTGGCGAAGAGTCTAACGACAGGATAATTATTAACCAAGTAAAAAAAAGTTCTTACAGCAGTCCCTTTTATTCAATGCTTTACCTCCATATCTGTTGAAAATTTACTGTCCAAAAAATTTATAATCTTCGATCCTCGAAAATATGATTGAAAGTTTACAACGTAAGTCTTTCAATTTTTGTCTCATATTATTCTTATTAATCGCCACCAAATAAGACCAGCATTGCTGCCATAGCCGCAAAGACGTCTCTCCCTCTGACAATTACATGACAACTTAATTACACCACTAAATGTTTCACTTTCGAGTCACTCATCATCCACCTCTATAAAAGCCTGTGATACAAGGGATTGTTCTTAAAGTGGTGACTTAGACTTGATAAATTATCTATCACAGGTATCATTTAAAGGGATTTAATGCTTAGACCTCTAAAGGATTCAAACCACAATGAGTACTGAGACAATTTACCAAAGCGCAGCGTTAACGCGCTTTAGGACGGAACAGGACGAATGGATGTTTCGTGTTCCGCGAATCGATGATGGCTTTAAGATCCATAACCTCATCGCCAGTTGTCCCCCCCTTGATGAAAACTCCTCGTACTGCAATTTCCTCCAGTCCTCCCACTTCAATAAGACCTGCATTGTTGCTGAGCACAATGACGAGGTTGTCGGATTTATATCTGCCTATTTGAAACCGGATGCCCCTCATGATCTCTTCGTATGGCAAGTCGCTGTATCGCCAGACATGCGTGGAAAAGGCTTGGCCTATCGAATGCTGCAAGGGCTATTGAAGCGCAAACATCTGCAGCACGTAGTCGCGATTGAAACGACGATCACGCAATCGAATGAAGGGTCTTGGAGCCTGTTTAGAAAACTTGAAGCCGCTAATGGCATAAAAGGTGAGGTTTCTGTGTTTCTCGATGAAGCGCAGCATTTTGAAGGCCGCCACGATACCGAGTTTCTATTCCGCATTCCTTTGAACAAAAATCTTTAATTTTAATAACGGAAACATGATGAACATTTTTAACGAGAAAGAATCAAACGTTAAGTCTTACTGTAATCGCTTCCCAGTAGTGTTTACTTCTGCAAAAGGCTGTTGGTTAACCACAGATAAGGGCGAGCGCTACATTGATTTTCTCGCAGGCGCAGGTTCGCTTAACTATGGCCACAACAACGACATCATGAAACAAGCGTTGCTTGATTACATCGACAAGGATGGACTCACGCACGGTCTAGATATGCATACCGAAGCGAAGGCCGCATTTCTAACCGCACTCCGTAATCACATCTTCGAACCTAGAAATCTTGATTACAAAGTGCAGTTTACTGGCCCAACCGGTACCAATGCTGTTGAAGCGGCAATGAAGCTCGCACGTAAAGTAACAGGTCGTGCAAACATCGTGACCTTTACCAATGGTTTTCACGGCTGTACCTATGGCGCTTTGGCAGCAACAGGTAACCAGCATCACCGTGGAGGTTCTGGCATGCCACTCACAGGCACGTCACGCCTTCCTTATGAAGGTTACGCTGGCGTTGATGGACTTGCGCTGTTTGAAGCCATGCTTAATGACAATTCAAGTGGTCTAGATAAACCCGCTGCGGTATTACTGGAAACCTTACAGGGTGAAGGTGGCTTGAATGTCGCCTCTAATGAGTGGCTTCAACGTTTAAGCAAAATCTGTAAAGACAACGGCGTGCTTGTCATTGTTGATGACATTCAAGCGGGTTGTGGCCGTACAGGTACTTTCTTTAGTTTTGAGCCATCTGGTATTAAACCAGACATGGTAACGTTGTCTAAATCTATTGGTGGTTACGGCTTACCAATGGCACTTGTGCTGTTGAAACCAGAATTGGATAAGTGGTCGCCGGGTGAACACAACGGTACGTTCCGTGGCAATAATCACGCGTTCATTACTGCGACAACAGCAATTGAAAACTACTGGCAGAACGACGATTTTGAACAGCACATTGCAGCGCGTAGCCAGCAAGTGACAAAGACCATCGAGCGCGTTTTAAAACGCTTCCCAAGCCTTTTTGTACGCGCAAAAGGCCGCGGCATGATGCAGGGTGTTGAGTGCAAGCGCCCAGAGTTTGCATCTGACATTGCTGATCACTGTTTTGAGAACGGTATGATCATTGAAACCGCTGGGCCAGATGATGAAGTGGTCAAATTCTTCTCGCCACTGACTATCAGTGAGTCCGAGCTAGAAAAAGGCCTGCATATCTTTGAACAAGCAGCTGAACACGTTTCCAATGCTGCCACCCGTAAAGCGTCGTAAGGAATTAGGAAAGATGATTGTAAGAACTCTGGAAGAGTGTAAAAACAGCGAACGTCGAGTTGTATCAGAAACATGGGAAAGTGTTCGCATGCTCCTAAAAGACGATCAGATGGGCTTTTCTTTCCATATTACAACGATTTATGAAGGCACAGAAACACACATCCATTACAAGAACCATCTTGAATCTGTGTACTGCATGTCTGGCGAAGGCGAAATTGAAGTCGTCGGTGGTGAAACGTACCCAATCAAGCCTGGCACTTTGTACATTCTGGATAAACATGATGAGCATTACCTTCGCGCTTACTCTGGTGAAGGTAAAGAAATGGTCATGGCTTGTGTGTTTAACCCGCCTATTACAGGTCGTGAAGTTCACGACAAAGACGGTGTTTATCCCCTCGTCGACTAATCTAAATCATCAATTTTAGGGAGCGATTTGCTCCCTATTTTTTATACACAAAGGACGTATTCATGACTTATACCGTAGAGAAAATCGGCGGTACATCAATGTCAGCATTTGATGCTGTATTGGACAACATCTTTCTTCGCCCTGCTTCACCGTATAACCGTGTGTTTGTCGTTTCAGCGTACGGCGGTATCACGGATGCTTTGCTCGAATGCAAACGCTCTGGCGAACCGGGTATATACCAACTCGTGGCGAAACGCGACGAGCGCTGGATTGAAGCATTTCATACCCTCAAGCAACGCCTACAGCTAATCAATAGCAACATGTTTGCTGATCCGTTAAGCCGCACCCGAGCAGACAAGTTCATCACCGAACGTTTGGATGACGCGCAAAACTGCATCACTAACATCTTGGCCACGTGTGAATACGGCCAGTTCACGCTTCGCCAGTACCTTCCACAAATTCGAGAATTTTTATCTTCGATCGGCGAAGTACACAGTGCGTTTAACACCGCTCTGAAGCTAAAAACTCTTGGCGTGAATGCACGTTTTGTTGATTTATCTGGGTGGGATAACAACCTTTCAGGCAATTTGGATACGGTCATCAAAAGTGCCTTTGAAGACATTGATGTCACCAAAGAGCTGCCTATCGTGACGGGTTATGCTTACTGTGATGAAGGTTTAATGAAAACCTATGATCGCGGCTACAGTGAAATGACATTCAGCCGCATCGCATGCCAAACCTCTGCCGATCTTGCTGTTATCCACAAAGAGTATCACTTGAGCAGTGCCGACCCACGCATTGTTGGGCCTGAAAATGTACTGCCGATTGGTAAATCGAACTTTGATGTCGCGGATCAACTCGCGAATTTAGGCATGGAAGCGATTCACCCGAATGCGGCTTCAGGTCTGCGCCAAAACAACATTCCACTTCAAATCAAAAACACCTTCGAACCTGAACACCAAGGCACGTTGATCTCTCAGGAATACCAACCTGATGCAGAGAAAATCGAAATCATTGCGGGTAAAAACAAAGTCTTTGCCTTGCATATTTTCGACCAAGCCATGGTAGGGCAAGTGGATAACGTGGGTTACGAGATGATGGAAATCATTGCCGATGCACGAGTCAGTTTGGTCGGTAAGGAAATGAACGCAAACTCCATTACTTACTACCTCAGTGGTGCCGTGAAGAACCTCAATCACTTACTATACAAAGCCGAGAAACGCTTCCCAAGCTCGACCATTACTGGTCAGTGGGTCGCACTCATCTCTGCCATTGGCGCTGAGATCAACACCAATACGACACTGAGTCGCGGTGTTTTGGCTTTGATGAATCACGACATTGCGCCGATTGCTGTGCACTCTTCAATGCGCAACGTAAACGTTCAATTTGTCGTAAAAGATGATGTGTATGACAGCACAATTCGTGCTCTGCATGACGAGTTTTTCACTGCCACTAAGCAGGCGAAAAAGCAGCACGTCGCTTAACTGACTGCCCCGCGCTCGTAGAAAACAAGAAACGCTCATTGATGACCTCAATGAGCGTTTTTATTTGCCGAGAGCGATACTCACCACGCCCTATTGCACTGATTGTCAGGCGTTGACTCTTTGGCGGAGATTAATTCGCTTTGATCAGCACTGACGTGTCCATACGCCCCAAACCCTGCTCTTGCAAGCTGGCATACTTGCTATCTACTTCCTGCGTCAGCGATAGCGTCAAATCATGACGCTTGGCTTCATCGAGGCAAATCCCCAAATCTTTACGCATCCAATCAATGGCGAAGCCAAAATCAAACTTGTCTTGCGCCATGGTCACTGCACGGTTTTCCATCTGCCACGAACCCGCTGCGCCATGTTTCAGCACATTGGTCACTTGCTCGATATTCAGGCCTGACGCTTGAGCCAACAATAGGCCTTCACTCAACCCCTGCAAAATACCTGCAATACAAATTTGGTTCACCATTTTGCAGCGCTGACCTTGTCCATTCTCGCCCAGCAACACGGCTTGTTTGGCGTAAGCATCGAAGACTGGGGACACAAGGTTGAATATATTTTCATTGCCACCACACATAATGGTCAACGCACCATTTTCTGCGCCCGCTTGACCGCCAGAAACAGGGGCATCAATAAAATGCACGCCCTTTGCCTTACACGCAGTCGCTAGCTCTTCTGCCAACTCGGCGGAAGTCGTCGTGTGATCGACCAAAACGCTGTCCGGCTTCATGCTCGCGAGCACACCATCATCACCATAAATGACACTTCTAACATCATTGTCATTGCCGACACAAACAAACACGATATCGCTGTTTGCTGCCGCTTCACGCGGGGTCTCGGCAAAAGGCTGCTGATACTCTGCCGACCACGCTTCGGCACGAGCGGTCGTGCGGTTATAAACTGTGGTATTGAACCCTGCACGAGTAAGATGACCCGCCATTGGGTACCCCATGACACCCAAACCGATAAACGAAACCTTTTTCTCTGACATATCCTTATCCTCTCTGTACGGGTGCATGGGCGACATCGCTGCTTGTTTCACAGCAAAGAAAGCGCCAAACCAAAATCGTCAATGCGGTTAAGCTCTGCACCCGTCATGTAGAAAAGTGCTCGACCTAAGTCTCGAGTTAACTCGCGTGTTGTGGTGACTATAATTGCATCGATTGACATATGTCAATATTGAATTTGATTGCAATAGGCTATTTCAATTTAGGATAAAGCTCGCCATAATTTATTCCAGTGTCAGAAAACGCATGGAATGCTTGTGAGCGAAACCAAATTTAAAGACATCGCCCGTCAAATCGAACAACGTATCGATACAGGTGTATATCAACCTAATGCCAAGTTGCCGCCGCATCGCGAGCTGGCTGCTGAGTTAGAAACGACGCCTGCAACCATATCTAAAGCCTATAAACTGCTCGCGGAAATCAATCGCGTAGAGTCATTTGTGGGGCGCGGAACGTTTGTCGTGGGAGAGTCACAACTCAATCAGGCTATCCAACCTGCTGACAATGACACCGAGTTTAACTTCTCGATTCTTCAGCCTTATGTATCGCAAAATCTCGCTTCTTTGCGTACGGCATATCAAAAAGCATCCATGACGTTCACACCCGAGTTGCTCGCATATACCGACCACTCCGGACACCTACCACACCGTAAAGCGGGCGCAATCTGGGCCCAACGTTATGGATTGAAGTCGGCATCCGCGAACAATGTGCTTTTAACCAATGGCGCACAACATGCCCTGTCATTATTGATAGAAACGCTGACCCAGCCTGGTGATGTTATCGCGGTCGAAGCGCTTACCTACCCCGGAATCTTGGCCATCGCAAGTTTGGCAGGACGCCAAGTGATTGGCGTTGACATGGACGACGATGGGCTCATCCCATCAGCCCTCGAAGACGTATTGAATTCGCACAAACCCAAGCTCGTTATCGCTATTCCGTCTCACCAAAACCCAACTGGCATCACCATGCCAATGCAACGTCGACAGGCCATTGCGAGCATCATTGAGAATTCATCTGCCTATCTAGTGGAGGATGACATTTACGGTTTTTTGAACGAAGACACCTTGCCTGCAATATGTCATTGGCTCCCAGAGAAAGGCATTCACATTTCGGGTTTATCGAAGGCAATTAGCCCTGCCATGCGCTGCGGGTTTGTCGTTGCCCCTGATCATTTATTGCCCGTACTGAATGCCCATATACGCGCCAACATTTGGTTGGCTTCTCCATTAAACTTCATCGTCGCAGAACAGTTAATCAATAGCGGTGAGGCTTTTTCTATGGCTGAAGCTCAGCGTGATATTGCCAAGCAACGGCAAGCGATCGCCAGCAAAATTCTCGGTGCCATGATATCGGAATCTGATGGTTACCATGTTTGGGTAACCTTGCCGGCACATTGGCAACAAGAGCGCTTTGTGATGGAAGCGAAACAGCGAGATTTGATCGTTACCAGTGGCAGTTATTTTTCGGCGGGAGATTCCAGCCCCAATTGCGTTCGCCTGTCTTTGATGTCGATAAAGAACAACGATGCGCTGACGCAAGGGCTACAAGCCTTAAATGCGTTGGTTGAAAGTCATGAGGTGTCTTTGGCACCGTTTTGAATAACGTAAGATGTTCCGGGGATACACTAAAATTTAGTGGTTTTACATCATACAAGCGCATTTAGGATTAAAGTGATATTCTAGCGCTCGCATTGAATCACTGAGAATCTAAAAATGAGCAAATTGACTGCTGACATCGAAGCAAACCTGACGCTTTTCATTGCAGAAACACAAGAAACCAACCAAGTTTGGGGTTTAACCAATGAAGAAGGTTGGCTGGCATGCGATTCTACCGAATTTGAAAACAGCGAAATCATGCCATTCTGGTCTTCAAAAGAAGATGCAGAACTTCACAACGTGGAAGAGTGGGCAGATTTCGAAGTGCAAGAAATCCCGCTAGACGTTTTCGTTCAAGATTGGCTGATCACGCTAGACGAAGACGGCGTACTGGTTGGTATTAACTGGAACGCTGAGCTAGAAGGCAAAGAAATTGAGCCCGCAACACTGGCAAAAATGTATCTGTAATCGTCTTCTCGACGAGTAAGATCACAAAGGGCATCCACGTTGTCGTAGATGCCCTTTTTCATGCCTGCTGTTTATCGATGTTGACGCTTAATTCTCTGTCACGTAATGACGTGGTTAAACACGAATTACGGCGCAGCACGCCCCAACAATCGAAAGTACCAATTCTCCACTTCATGCGTTTCCTGGCGAAGAATGACTTTGCTCATCCAACTTTCAGACAGGGCAGTTTGCTCACGCAGCTTCGCTAACCCTTCGGGATTTAAAGGGTCGCCAAAGAACACGTCACACACTTCACGTAGCGTCATGGCATGCTCAGGGCGAGAGAGAAGCACGAGGGGCGATTGCGCACTCACAGTGCCCGTCTGAACCACACGATAAAGCCAACCACAGCGGCTGATGGCTTGCATATCGATCGACAGGTTTTCAACTTCCCAGCGTTGATTGAGCTTGAAACATGGCGAGCGCGGCTGGCTCACTTCAATGATGGCATCGCCCCATTGGTAGCGATCGCCAACGCATACCGTGTCTTCCGTCATCCCGACAGTACTGATGTTCTCCCCCATACCCGGTGCTTGCCAATCCTGCTCATCACCATGCTTTTTGCGCCAAAATGCATAATGCTCTCCCGGGTAATGATGAAGTGCTCTTTCTGTTCCGCCGTGATGCTTTTTATCTGCGGTTTCATCACCGTCTAACCCCGTCTTTGATAAAAAGACATCACCTACAATTTCAACCTTGTCCATCGCGGTTTGCAGGCCATAGCGCGCTGCCACTTTCCCACGATAAATGGTCGAAACCTGAAAGGCTGAATGTGATGAAGGCACAGGGTTCGATGCATCTTGCAAAGCGGAATCTCCAAAGCGAATAGTCGAGACTATCTAAAACGTTATTGTCTTGGTGTTATCGAGTGAAGCAAAAAATGCGCTGATGTCTTTCACATCCTCTTCACTGAGTTTCACCCCAAGCTGATGCCATGCCGTGTCGCGCACAGCCTGATCTAAATTGAATACCGCGCCATCATGAAAGTAGGGCGCGGTTTGCGCCACGTTTCTAAGCGTCGGCACTTTAAACATAAAGTTGTCCGCTGAACTGCCCGTAACGTGTGCGCGGCCTTTGTCGATCTTGTTCGGATAAGGCTTCACTAAACCCATTTTCATGAATAGTTCGCCGCCAAGCAATGGGCCGTTGTGACACGCATTACACCCTGTGGAAATAAATCGCTCTAATCCCCGCTTTTCTTGAGTACTCAGCGCGGTTGCATCCCCCGCGAGGTATAGATCGAATCTGTCTTCTGTCACCAAGGTACGTTGGAACGCAGCAAGCGATTCGGTCAAATGCTCAAACGTCAGTGCATTGTCAGCATCTGGGAATGCAGCAATAAAAGCTGCTTGGTAGCCTTTATCTTTCAACCTCTGAATGGCCTCCTCTTCGGAGGATAAGCCCATTTCAATCGGATTGGTGATAGGCCCACTGGCTTGCTCTCTGAGGTTTTTTGCTCGCCCATCCCAAAATTGAACAAATTGAAAGCCAGCATTCCATGTCGTCAAGCTATTGCGTGTACCCAATGTACCGAGAGATCCCACTGAAACTGATGACAGTTCGGTTCCCGAGCCACCGTCGAGAAGGTTATGGCAAGTGTTGCACGATTGATTGCCATTGGCAGACAGTGCGGTTTCAAAGTACAGCGTTTTGCCGAGAGCGATCCGCTCCGGCGTATCTTGCTCACTGCCAGGCATCTCACTCGGCAGCGGACCAAACAAACTATTGGCGAGTGTTTGTAGAGGTTCAAGGGAGAAAGCATTCACAGAAAAACCGATCGAAGAAGAAACAAATAAGGCTTTGAAAATCGTGTTCATTCTATAACCCCGCTTCGGTGACATGCCTGAGAGTATAGGCACCAACCGGCAACCAGTGACAGCGGGATAATTCGATGGAAGCAACAGAAAAAACGAATGAATAGAAATAAAGCATCGTCGTGTTCTCGCAATACCATGCTCAGTAATACGAGACGTTCTAGCTAACAAATTGATTAGAAATTGAAAGGAGGCACCTACCCCCTTTCAATGACACTACACAGTGACGTTGCTAAATATCACTACGCCTTCACCTTCGTCGGTGTGCGTGTGAACAACAAATAAATCAAAGGCACGGCGCAGACGAAAGGTAGCACCGCCAAATTAAGCGTTTGCCAACCTAACGTAACTTCTAAGTTACCCGCTAATAGCGCCGTAATTGTCACGCTGCCAAACACTGCAAATTCATTGATGGCCTGAGCACGAGATTTATCTTGAGGTAAATACGTCTGAGTGAGTTTGCTGGTTGCACCGATAAACATGAAATTCCAGCCTACACCGAGTAGTACTAAAGCAATACGGAAATGCCATTCTGACACCCCGTTCATGTTCACCAAAATACAAGCGATGAAAAACAAACTTCCCAGAATGATCGTCATTCGATTGCCGATCTTTCCGATGAGCGAACCCGTAAAGAAAGAAGGCACAAACATCCCCAAGACATGCCATTCAATGACTAACGCAGCTTGTTCAAAATGAAAGCCATGCTTATGCATTGCAATCGGTGTAACCGTCATGAGTAGATTCATTACGGCATAAGCCACAACGGCAGCAAACACCGCAACCAAGTAACCCGGCGCACGAATGATATGAGACACAGCACGCGGTTGGCTGTCTTTTTCAACGGGAGTCACTGGAGGCAAACCAATGAACTGAAGAACAACAAGAGAAAGCACATACAACACAGTAATACCAACGAACGCACCACTAAAATGCGTTCCCGGTAGCCAGTGCTGACTGGCAATAGCGAGATTCGGCCCCAACACCGCTGCCAATACGCCACCAACCATAGAAAGAGAAATCGCCTTATCGCGACTGTCAGGGTTACTCACTTCTATCGCAGCAAAGCGGTATAAGGTGCCGAACCCAATGCCAATGCCTAACAACAAAGTACTAAAGCAAAACAACCAGAACGCGGCTTGATTCAACGCATACACGCAGAGCATCGCACCCAATATTCCAATCACGTTACCTAGCATAAAGCCATTCTTTCTCCCAATTTTGGCCATGATGAGAGAGGCCGGAATCGTCGCAAGCATCAGGCCAACAAACTGTGTCGATACAGGCAGAGTAACCCAAGTGTCACTTGGTGACAGTTGTTGACCGATAAGCCCATTAACCGAAATCAGGACAATATTGCCGCTCATCAGAAGAGCTTGGCATAGCGCCAACAACCAGACGTTTCTATTCATTCCGTGAACACCGTATGTATATGCGAAAAGATCGAGTATCCCGCACAGCGTTAATGACAGCAACCTTTAGCGGGTATATTCGATGCCTTGTCTTTTGGTCTCTTTTTACACTGAAACAAGCCTTTCCATACAGGAATGACAGCCAAATCAGCCTGTAAGGCTTTCTAACATCACTGTCTCGATATTAAGCCACCAAAAATCAGCGAATTGTGTGAATCTGTAATAGGTAGCAAGGCAACTCGTATCAGTGTATAAACTCAAGGATGGTATTGGATATGTCAGTGGTTTCAAAAAGCCCAGTAAGAATTGTCGGCGAATCAGATCTCGATTTTATTTATGGCTCAATTCACGATGACTACTTCGATTTAAGTCGTGACGACGATGATCTTAAGATTATTGGTTTTCATGGCGACGACACTATTTTTTCAGGTCTTGGTGATGACATACTCGTCGGCGGAGCTGGCAACGACTTTATTTTTGCTAATGCTGGCAGTAATTCATTACGAGGGGGCACAGGAAACGACCACCTACTCAGTAAAATTGATCATGGAACAGTAAGAGGCGACTATCGCGATGTGATGGATGGTGGCGTTGGAGACGATGTTTTAGCTTCTGAGAGTTCGCAAAATTGCACCATGAATGGCGGTGCTGGAAATGATTTCTTCTCGTTTAGAGATCTTGGGGCTGCCCAATCTGGTGTGAGTTACTGCATTGGTGGCGAAGGGAAAGATTCATTCAATTTCTTCGAATTTCAAGCCTCAGAAGATGCAGATCCAAACAACACCATCGTGCGAATCAAAGACTTCGATGTCGGAATTGATAGCCTAAAATTTCACTTCTATGGTGATGAATACCAAACGAATGCGGACACGTCTTTCATCGTCACACAGAAAGGCGCAAATATGGTCATCGATTTTCAGGATAAGGTGTCTATCATCTTACATGGCATTGACAGTCAAGAAGTCGCTATGAGTGATCTGTTCAATACCGATGACCTTGGCCCTATTGACCCAATTCTTTTCTAATGCCGCTCACTTTAATAAACCTCAGTGCCAGTTGGTGGCCAGTAAGATACCCAGCAATGTGAAGATGTCCGATTTCGGATTGCTTGGGTATGACTGATTAACGAATTTAACAACCTCGCAAAAAATGACAGTTGCAAATAGCAACCTCCTTCACTCGTAAAGACCTTGATATTTCCAATACTATTTTCAAAGTAATTTCGACTGACTTCAATCTATTGAATATAAATCCACATTCATAGCGTGAACTTAAGACATTGGATTGTTTTTTATCACGCTATCAATAACATGACATTGGTTAAGTTGATTTTGGAAACTAATGCTTTGTCGATAAAACTCAGTCGTACCAGCAATACCGCAAGCATCCTCAATTCTCTTTGGCAGTCGCCTGGGGTATCACGCATTGATATGGCGACAAAATTGGGGCTAGACAAGTCTACTGTCACCAAAGCAGTGAACCACTTACTTGATATCGGCATGATCCTAGAACAACCAAAAGCCGTGTCTGGTAAAGGGGGGCGCCCCAAAATGTCTTTGGTTTTTAATGCTGACTTTGGGGTAATCATTGGTGTTGATGTTAACTCTGATGTACTCAAAGTTTCCGTTGTAAACTTGCTCGGGCAAGTTATCTACCACGATATGCTCCCGATCAACACACAAGTGTCTATTGATACTGCGTTAATTGAAGCACTGGTTCCCTGTGTTAACACAATACAAGCTTTATTCCCCCGCATTCTCGCTATTGGCATCGGCATGCCAGGTCTTATCGACCCTGACAAAAGCCAACTTCTGGTGTCTCATTCTCTCAATATTCGCTCGTCTATTAATTTCGCCCCACTGTTTAAGCGTCATTTTCCTTACCCTGTCTTTATCGACAACGATGCCAATTGTGGTGCTTGGGGAGAGCTGATGCAGCAGCGCAGCCTCCACTATGATCATTTTCTCTATGTATTGCTCTCAACTCACCATGCCAAGGAACACTACCACCAGCTTGGAATTGGCGTAGGCATGATTCTCAACCGCCAACTCTTTTATGGTGAACAGTTCATGGCGGGCCAATTCAACAGTCAGGAGCTGATTCGCGGTACGGAAGCGACACCGAGCGTCATCATTAAGGAATTCTCTGCACTGGCCGTGAATCTTTGCGGTTTGATGAGTATCCGTCGAATCGTGATTGGCGGAAATGGCATGTCATTTGGCTCAGAACTCGCCGCATCGTTAAGAAACCACAGCGATGGGCTATCTGGCTTGCTGATTGCAAAACCTAATATCGAATTTTCACTTCTTGGCCCACAAGCCGCCGCAATGGGCGCCGCCTCAATGGCATGGCAAAAATTGCTCACGGCTGAGCTTAAACTTGCGGAGAGCCTTCGCTTACCCGAGAACGGAAATCTTTCAATTTAAGAGCGACTCACAAGGACGACTGATGGCAATGATCTTCCCTTTACCTAAACGCTACCTAGCAGGATATTCGACGAAAAATGTCAGTATTTCCGCATTTGCTTCATCTTGCCCAGTGAGTTTTGGTGCGAAGGTCAACCTAACAACATTGAATTATCAGCATGACGATTCACTGCCTAAGCAAGGCTATCGTATCAGCATTGCCGACGGCTGCTTGCTTGTCGATTACTCGGATCTTCATGGCATCCGATATGCCCATCTCACCATAAATCAATTGATCGAACAAAAGGCGATACTTCGAGACGATATCATCATTGAAGACTGGCCTGATTTTCCCACTCGCTCAGTATTAGTCGACATTAGCCGTGATCGTGTGCCAACGATGGCGACCCTCAAGCGTCTAATCGAATACTATTCCCATTTAAGATTTAACCAGTTACAGCTCTACACAGAACACACTTTTGCCTATCAGAAACATGCTCGTGTTTGGGCTGACTATTCCCCAATCACAAGTGAAGAAATCCGTGAGATCGATGCGTACTGCCAATCATTAGGTATCGAACTGGTGGCCAACCAAGCGTGTTTTGGTCACATGGAAAAGTGGCTCAACCATCCTGAATACCATCATCTCGCAGAGCAAACGTCAGGCTTTACTGATCAACGCGGGGATTTTCGGGAAGGAGCGTTTGGGTTAAATCCTATCAGCCCACAAACCGAAATTTTTATCGACGAGCTACTTAGCGAATTGCTGCCAAATTTCTCGAGTAATACAATAAATATCAACTTTGACGAAACCATGGATCTTGGTGAAAACGCAAGCAAATCGGCATGCGAAATATTTGGTAAGGGAAAAGTCTATTTAACCTACCTCAACAAGATCATCTCATTAGCGAAATCGAAGGGTAAACAAAGCCAGATATTTAGTGACATGCTATTTCGCTACCCTAATCTGATTGACCAACTCCCCAACGACCTTACTTTGCTAAATTGGGGATACGAACCCGATCACCCTTTCGATGCAGAGCACAAACAACTCGCACTTTTTGGCTATCCATTCCATGTCGTCGTCTCAACGGATTGCTTCGCCTCGGTGTCAGGACGCTGGCATGCCGCCGTTTCACATATGCGCAAAGCTGCAAAGTCCGCGAAGCGTTTTGGTGCCGAAGGGTATATGGTGACTGAATGGGGAGATATGGGACACGGACAACAGTTTGCCATGCCCATTCCAGCCTACGCGTTTGGCGCAGCAATGGCTTGGGGAGAGGAGCAGCAATTAGACAGCAATGTCAGTCAAGCTGTTAAGTGGTTTTACCCCGATGCTAAACAGGTTGAAGTAGACGCACTTATTGCGTTGCAAGATATCTATCTCGTCACGGGCGTGCAAACCCCAAACTGTGCTTTTTTTGGTCCTGTCCTTTTCGACCAACATTCACGCAGACACATAAAACGCGCGACTGGCATTAAATCTCACACCCTTGATCTTGCAATGAATGAATTGACCCAATGGCGACAGAAGCTCGAGCCGCTTAGAGCCAGCGAATTGACTCCAGATCTACTTTGGACCATCGATGCTCTTGAGATTGCCTGCCAGATCGTTCAAGGATATGCCGACGAGAACCACCGTCAAATTGAAGACTTTTCGGCGGAAAGAAAAAGCGCACTACGCCCAAAAATACAAACTCTCTTGGACACGTATCGTCAACTCTGGACTGAATATTATCGGCCCGGTGGGGTGAATCAAAGCAGCGGACGACTCTCTTATTTACTCTCACTACTGGATGAGTCGCCAACGACCCAACATTCAACAGAGGCTGTTCATTAATGAATACTAAAGACCAAGTAAAATCCGCGTTTGATGCGCTTTCGCTCGCCAATAAAGTAATTTTTGTCCACGCCTCCATGCGCTCCTTAGGCCAACTTGAAGGAGGAGCAAGTACACTATTGAACATGCTACTCGCACAAGGATGTACGGTTATCGTCCCTTCGTTTAACTATGATACGTTGTGTTACCCACCTCAAGACGATAACTACCAGCAGAATGGACACCGTGGGGAGTGGCAATTCGACAATATTCGCCCTTTTGACCGCAATGACAATCGCATTGAAGTCTCGATGGGAAAATTTGCCGCCACCGTCGTCAGCCATGAGGAACGCTTCCGAACAGATCACCCAATTGGCAGTTTCGCAGGGGTTGGGCCAAAAGCAGAAGCTGTGTTATCACACCAGAGTGACATCGATGTATATGGTCATTACCAATATTGCACTAATGCCACAGACGCGATCGTGCTGTCAGTGGGTGTCACATTAAACAGCATTACTCCTATCCACTTCGCCGAGCAAATATCCGGGCGACAGCTATTTCGTCGATGGGCTCGAACTCAAGCACGCGGTGATGTCGAAGTCTGTGTAGGTAGCTGTTCAGAAGGGTTTCATCAGCTTGAAAAAACATTGCAACCCATCGCCACCAGCATTGATGTAGGGCTGGGTCAATGGACAAGCTATCCACTCGCAGCGTTAATACAAGAAAGTGCACGTGCAATCTCGGTTAACCCAACAATCACACAGTGCGCGCCTGAGTGCCCAAGATGCCAAGATATGGCTGCGGGTGGGCTGATCAGCACAGTTCAGGGGAAACAACCTGACCTTTTTCAATAGCCACAACGAACCGTAGTTAACTCTCTTCCGGCCTTTAAAAGGTTACGCCGTCACACATTGATTTTTTAAGCGCTTCATCGAAATAATGCCTATACAGTCATTAATTCGGTTATTTTTTGACGAACGAGAATTCATTGTCTATTTTTTAACACACTTGCAACAATAAAAGGACAGTGCCATGAAAGGAAGTCATCTCAATATCGATTATCTTGTGAAGGTAAATAAGCAAGAAGAGTTAGGTGGTTACTCTGCCTCTTTTTCCTTCACTCCGACTGAAACAAGCAAAAATAGCGCAAATCAAAAAGCGTACGAACTTATGAACTCAGACAAGTCACTGTCTATTTTTAAAAGCAAAGAAGAAGCCGCAATTGCTGCCGAGAAGTGTGTTCGAGTCTGTATTGATGACGGATTTGTAAACTAGAAATTCTTCACAACACTCAGGCAACCCATTGCAAAAAGCACCTTCCGGTGCTTTTTTATTCCGTCCCGATATATCAAATCGTTCTTATCGGTTTGGGTGCCATTCTTCGTATTGCGGCATGTCGTGTTCATATCCCAACCAGCTCACTTCATCAGATTTCCAAATACGAAATGCAGGGGTTTGTTGCGGATCGTCATCTAAAGACGCCACACGAAGCACATGAACGGGCATTCCTTCTTTGGTTGAGATCAGCTGACTGCCGCACACTGAACAGAATTTTCTTAACTTACCTGGAGAAGACTCAAATTGAGACAGTTTGTCTTCGCCTTTTAACCAGCGAAAATCTTCGGGTTTCACTGCTGCACAGGTATTGAATGCCGCTGAATGCGCCTTGCGGCAAGTCTTGCAAGAACAATGCATGATGGGTGAACTCAATGTATCTACTTCGTATTGAACCTCGCCACAAAGACAGCTTCCTTTCATTTATCTCTCCTCATTGCTATTGGAATATTGTTGCTACCTTCCAAAAACCTTCACAACGACTGAATACAACTGGCAGGTGACACACTAACGTTACAAACATCACATTGAACACAACGTAACCACAATAAAAACCATATGCAACAATTGGATAAAAAATGGCACCTCTGTGAGGTGCCATTTTTATGAAACGAGAAGACGCTATACCGCGTCGGCAGTCTCAGTCTCTGTCTTCTGTGATTTATCAAACAAAAGCTTAAAGGTCATGATGCCAATAACCATGGCTTTGATAATCATCATTTGGGTATTACCGTAGTACGCCGCCATGCCTACAAAACCTGAAATCAGCATCAGTTTGCGATAGTTGGTCAAGGTGGTCATATACAGTGCCAATAAAATGATGCCCAAATCGACAAACTGTAATGCAACAGGCAGTGTAGGCTCAGCAATAAAAGCTGTAACAGCCACATATGCAATATAAATGATGCCCGCAGCCATCACTGCACCTAGACCCGCAATCACATTTTTGGAGGCATTGGTGAAGTCTTTTGCATAGCGATACGTGTTCAGTGAAGCCACTGACAGGTTCAGAATGACTTTCGGCCACCATCCCATTAGAAACGCCCAAAGCGTATCGTTCGTCGCCGAACCAAACGCGGCAAAACGTGTAAATTTCATGGTGTTAAAAATGGTAATACCAATGTAGAAAGCAACGGATGTCCATCCAAGGATTTCTGTGATGAGGTCTAACGTCATTCAGGGATATTCTCTAAAAGAGGAGCATGAAAGGCTCAGGTTTTCGATTTTCTTTTTCGGCAATGATTAACATTATGCTGCCGAATATTTAACCAGCGCAACCGCAACTTTGCGGCGTAAAACAAGGTCAGGCTGATAATAAGGCGATAATGATGCGATTATCAACCTCTAATAAAGATATATTCCCAAGTGAGCTTCGTGAACCAGCGCCGTTCCCTCATGGACACCCTAGTTTGGGCTAAGAGGCGCTTGATTGAAGGTTTTTCGTTTGTGATTCAGGTATTCAATCCAACTCTGACTTTGACTGGTTGGCTCAATATCATTAGCACGACTGGCCTGCACGAAAGCACTGTCGATATCACCAAGTTTGTCGTAGGCCATGGCTTGAGAAAGTGCGACTTGAGCCGAGTGCTCCTTTGAAGAGACTAAAGCCAGACTCGCCAATGCATCACGATAGTAACCTCGTTGAAGTTGCAACTGAGCAACAGAGAGACGGTATTGGTTATCTTGTTTCGCTGCAAGCAACCAAGTCGTGATCGCCTTATCCCATTCTTTCGATTGTTGCCAGTAACCCGCTTCCATCACAAGCGATGTCACTGAAGCATTTTCTTTGTTTAATTGATGCATCAAGGCTGCTGCCTTTTCTGGCGCACCTTGCTGTTGGTACAGCTGCGCCATCATTTGTTTTTCTGATGATGACAACACAATACCTTGTCGCTCCGCTAATACGAGAGTACTAAGCATTTCCTTTGGTTGCTTTAACCGCTGGTAACTGCCAGCAAGCTGAAGCCACCACGTTTTGTTGTTAGGATCGATTGCAATGAGTTGTTTGAGAGTGGGAATAGTGCTCTTCCAGCGAGATAACTGAATTTGAGCAATCAGTTTCAGCGATAAAGAAGGAACGTTGGGTGCAGTCAATGCAAGATGCTTATCTATGGCAGAAAGAGACGATTTCATTTGCTGAACTTGATAATGAGCCTGTGCAATACGAAACCAAATATCTGCTCGCTCTTTCTGAGTTAGTTCTTTGGCTTCCGACGTGGTGGAGGCCTGTTTAACCAATGGATAGTAACGAGACAACGCTTCTTTATAGCGTGATTGGGACAACAGGATATCCGCAAGCATACGCTCTGCAGAGCGCTGGTCATTCGCTTCTAATTGATGACTATCTACAGCGAGTTCCAATACGTCAATGGCTTTGCTTGGCTCATTCAATTGCCAGTACAACCCACCCAACATGCGCTGAACAAACGCCAGGTCAAACCCTGCTAGCGAAGGCAGATTTTCCAACACTTCAGCGGCGTCTTGCCATTTTTCTTGCTGCTGCAGCGCAATCGCACGCTGCACCTTAACAGCGGTGTGATTGGAAAGCTGCGATGAATACGCAGGCGGCGACATTAAACTTGCCGCGATGAATAGCGTAGCCGCTAAGCAAAATATACGAGTGCGAAAACAAGTCATCATTTGGCTAACATAAACTCCAATTTAACGGTCTGTCCTTTTTGTTCAATCGCTTCGCCATTGACTTTTTTTGGCGTGTATTTCCACTTTTTAAGGGCACGTATTGCCTCGCGCTCAAACATGCGTTTGGGTTTTGCTTCAATGACGTTCAAATCAGTGGGCCGTCCATTTTTATCTATGGTGAATGAGATCACGACATAGCCTTCAATTCCTCGCTTAAGAGCTTTGGGCGGATAAGTCGCATTCACCCGGACAATCGGCGTCGCCATTTGTGCAACCCCAGTATCTATGGACGCTAACTGGCTGCTCACATCAACCGATTGAGAAACAGCCGGCATTGATGTTTGGATACCTGACACACTCAAATCCATCGACACATCAGGCAACACTTGATCCAAGTTGGCATTAGACAGATTGGGCGTATTAAGCGTCTGGGGGTTAGATACAGGGGCCTGTGGTGTAGCAGGCGGCACTGGTGGCTCAGGTGGCAACACTCGTTTCTTACGCGCAAGATCAGACTCAGATTCCACCATCACAATATCAAACGCTAATGAGTCACCCACTCGCTTCTCCTTTGTTTCTGAAGGTGTCACCATTTCGGCCATCAAACCAAACAAGCCAATGACACAAATTATTGAGAAACCCAGCGCGATAGTCCAACGCAGCATCAACCTTGCTCCGCCGCCAGTGCGATCTTCTCTATGCCCGCGCCTTTCGCCGCATCAATAACGGTCACGACGGTACCATTGTACGCTAACGTATCCGCTTGAATGACCAATGCTGCATCTGCCTGTTCTACACTTAAACGTGCCAAGGTCGCCGCTAAACGCTCTTCATCGACACGCTGCTTATTGATGTAAATTTCATTAGAAGCCGTGATCGCAACAAGAATACTGGTCCCTTTTTGCGATGAAGCGTTATTAGCAGACGGACGATTAACTTCAACACCCGATTCATTCACAAAAGAGCTCGTCACAATGAAGAAGATGAGCATAATGAAGACGATATCGAGCATGGAGGTAAGATCTACCTGAGCATCATCTCTCGGCTTTTGATGTCTTTGAAATCTCATTACTTTACCCTCAACGCTTTCGCTAATGCGGCTTCTCGTCGCTCGCAAGCTTTGAACAGACGTGCGTGTGCGAACAGGCCCGCTAGCGCGATAACCATGCCAGCCAAAGTTGGCAACGTCGCCATTGAAATACCTTCTGCCATGGTTCTCGCTTCACCCGCACCTTCAGCACCAATCACATCAAAAACCGTGATCATGCCTGTCACGGTACCGAGCAGCCCCAGCATAGGACAAATCGCCACGAGACCTTTAATCAAGTTGAGGTGTCTGAAAAGTTGATTATGCGCTTCAAACAACCAACCATCACGAATCACACTTGATGCCCAAGATGAAGGACAAGCCCTCGCCTGCCACCGCGAGACGAAAGATTGATAAGCACTTGGAAATGTAAAACCCAAAAACAAAACACGCTCAATCACAAGTAACCAACATAGGCCAGCAACCAGTGCTAGCCCCCAAAGCACAGGGCCACCTTGAGTCATAAAGTTGTCTAGCGACAGCCACCATTGTGTCGCTAAACCTGCTTGATAAAGGCTGATGTCGGTCATGCACTTAAGCCCACAACGGTCGGTTTAATGGGAAGCTCAGATTGCTGAGCAACCAAGCTCACGCCCACTTTTTCCAGTGTTCCTCGCAGCATTTCTGCTTGTGTGGTGAGTAAGTTATGAGCAAGGAGTAGAGGAATTGCCGCAACCAATCCCATGACGGTTGTGACCAATGCCATTGATATGCCTCCAGCCATCACACTTGGGTCGCTATTACCAAATTGCGTGATTATCTGGAACGTTTCAATCATGCCCGTTACTGTGCCTAAAAGGCCTAGCATCGGCGCTAATGCCGCCAAGAGTTTTAACATAGACAGGCCTTTTTCAAAGCCCTGCTGTTCATCCATAATCGCTTCCATGAGTCTTAGCTCAAGCGCATCTAAACTTCGATTAGGTTCCAAACGATACACGTTCAAAACACGCCCCAATGGATTGTCCCCTGGCGTTTCAGGCGTAGTAATTTGTCGGCGGATCCTTAGCCCTGTGCGGTACAAGACGAAACCTCGTACACACGCGATGCCAACACCAATAACGAGTAGTGCCGCGATGACTTTTCCGACAAGCCCAGCTTGTTCGAAGCGTTGACTCAAGGTTGGCGTCGTTGCAAGTTGATTGAGTACTGCATTACCGGTGGGATCTATCACCACCAAATCACCAGTTACATCTCGTTCTAGCGCTGCCGCGGTTAGTCCGCCTTCAGGCTGAAATGGCGACAAATTCGCTTGCTGACGTTTGCCATCCCACTCGAGATATCCGTCTTTCCCGACGAGGGCTATATTACCGACATGCTGAATCTCTTTTTCACTCATCACGCCATTGGCATCACGCACATTAAGCAATAGTGGGCCAATTTGGCTGCTGGCTGACAAATCTTCCACAATGCCTTCATACATAGCCGTGAGATCAGACAAAGAAGGTAAAGTATTAGCATCTGCGATCGCCGTCAGTTCCTGCTCAAACGAAGGTTGTAAGGCAGTCACAGGTAAACCATCTCTCGCTTGTAGCGTTTCTTTTGCGACCTGTCGTACAACACCAAACACTTCACCCAAACTGCCTGTTTCAAGCACCAAGGTTTGTTCCAGGTCAGCCAATGTTTTTTCATTATCGGCAAAGTCATCGCTTAGTCGTTCAATGTCACTCTCTAACGTACGCTGTTGCTGTTTCAATGCATCCAACTGACGTTGCAGCGCCGTCTCTTGCTCTTCAAACGCAGACTCTCGCTCACTGTTATGCGACTTATCAGCCACATGGGCTGCTTGGGTATCACTCACCAAATCTGCATAGACAGGCGCTACCACAAGCGACATTAAAATAAACAACGCAGGAAATATTCGTTTCATATTCATTTCTGCTCCTCCTGCAACGAAGACACTGACAGAGGCAAGGTCAACAGAGTGGGCGCTATTTTTTTATCGGCGACTTGATAGGCAAGGTCGAGTGATTCGAGGTCAGAAGAGATAACGGGTTGCCACCTTGATTCGTCTTTGTTGAAGAACCAAAACGCTTCGCCGTCCAAACGTCTTGCTATAAGGGAGATTCGCCCAAGGTGCAAAATGTCCACATCACGAGGAACACCATCCAACACAACAGTTTCCTGATAGCTACCAAGCTTAGAACCGTAATCTAGCTCTATCTGATACGCTTCTAAAATTCGACGGAATTTTTCTGCATCACTCACATCGGACTTCGACATCAGGCTCTTCAAGGTATCAACACGTTTCTGGCGATGTGCTGCCTTAATTGGCAAATCAGTTTCTACCCATGATTCCAAGCCATCAATCATCATATACATCAAGGGCACAATGCCTTGTCTTGTGTGATTGATATCTTCCAATTGCCGGTTCAGGTTCTTCTCTTCAAGGCCTTGGTCACGGACGACATTTTGTAAATGCGTACGATAGACAGAGAGATTTTCAACATCTTGCTGAAGCAACGCGATTTCCGCTTTCATCTTTTGAGCGCGTTCGTCACTGACGTCGATACGTTGTTGCGACGCAACCGCCGATTGGAGTGTTGTGGCCTCGATAGCCGCTGCAGTATCAAGAGTATTGGCGACTACAGGGAGCGACAGGCTGATCAAGGGAATCACTATCGCTTGCGTGATGAATTTCATGAAATTTTGTGTCTCTAAGTTCGTTGCAGCATTTACAGTGTAAAAATCTCACTAGTTATTGAGACGATTTACCCAAATGCACTTTCTAAAACGATGAGTTATCGCCAGCTTTACAACCTATGCGATGACAACATCTCGTTTGTTAATATCGATGCCGTTCAGAACGATGAGCTATTTTGCTCAACCAAGCTTCGGTTTGAGTCCAGAGAGTCTCCCGCGAAGTATTGTCGCAGATTAACTCATCGACACCAGCCTGAATAAGCGCCGCATGATCTATATCAGTCAAACTTGGCAACAACGCAAACAGCGGCCGCGTTGAGCGTTTCCTTACGTGTTGAACATCAGCTAAACACGACAACATGGTATCAGACGCGATTAAAACCATATCAAAATCACACTGCCTAAGCGCCCACTCAGCCTGCTGGATATCAAGAACACGAGTCACTTTACAGCCGTGTTGATTAAGTGTCGTCTTCACCCAACCGCATAGTGAAAGTCTGCTTTCTACGAGAAGTAGTTCCGGCACATTGCCACCGCTCAAATGATATTGATTCTCATTATACTGTCATATCCTGGCAGAAAGATCTAATACTGAGTTCAACTGATTGTCCAAAAACAAAACCGTCGCACCACAATGGTTTTAGTTTGAGAGTAAGGTAGGGAAAATTAGACGTGCCTCCCACATTATCCGTGTTTAAGCATTTGAAACTGTTGCGTAATCATTGCCTAGAAGGGTAGACTCCTCAGCATAGAAATATGAATTTACACTTCCATTAATGGTATCTATATATTATATGAACAATAAGCCTCTGATTACCGTGGCACTGATTTTGTTTTTCGCAATGATAGCGATGACACTGACATCGATCACTTACTCCAATCAAATTTATGTCATACAAATTCAGAAGCAACATGAGAAACTACTGAAAGATCCAGAAGACGCTAAAGTAACTGATTTGATTGGTTTGGCGACCATTTGTGAAGATTTTCGATTCAAGAGCACGTTGTCCATGCACCTTTCTGCAGAGCAAACTTTTAGTGTTCAACGTGCCTGTGAAGACATTAAAACACGTCTTCATATGAGCCAATTTACCGAACAAAGCCTGTCAATGCGCCGCTAAGTTGGCTAGATTGCAAAAAGAAAGGGAGCTTAGGCTCCCTTTCTTTTTGCATGACTGATTGAAGCAAAACGTACATTGTGGCAAAGTCGCTCCCGAATTCACTCATACCCGCGGCATTAGCATGAACGACCAACCCAATAACCCTCTACATGGCCTTAAACTTGAGCAAATCGTCAACAAGTTAGTTGAACATTACGGTTGGCAATCACTAGGTCAACAGATTGCTATCAACTGTTTTCGCAGCGATCCTTCGGTTAAATCAAGCCTCAAATTCTTGCGTAAAACACCTTGGGCAAGAGAAAAAACAGAACAGCTCTATATAGACACATTCTGCGGCCAAACAGATAGCGCAGATCCGTGGGCAGCTGCTTTGAATAAGCTAGAGAAATAGTCGAACTATCAAGCTATTTGATCGATTTGTCGTCTACGTGCTCGTGGTATATATTGGATTGTCATAAGCCAATACCTCGTATGGAGACGACATGGGATCAGGCTGGGAGTCTTTAACGCTTGTATTGCTCGCACCTCTCTTTCTTATATGTATGGTGCTTGAGTATCGATTGCTTCGAAAACGAGGAGACGACGACTATTCGCTGAAAGAACTCTTATGTAACTTCAGCTTGGCGGGACTTCATCAAGCCTCGGACATCATCGCTACTCTCTTGCTCATGCCCTTTTTCCTCTGGCTCTATCAATTCCGCGTTTTTGAAATCTCTCTCACTCCGCTTTCAATCATCAGCGTATTTATTTTACAAGACTTCTTCTATTACTGGTTTCATCGAGCATCACACAATGTGCACTGGCTATGGGCCTCACATATCGCACACCACAGTTCTGAACGCATGAATTTCACCACTGCGTTTCGCCAGAGCTTAACGTATCCACTCTCTGGGATGTGGCTGTTCTGGACCCCGCTCATGTTACTCGGTTACCCCCCCACTTTCGTTATCGTTGTGGTTGCACTTAATCTCGGCTTCCAATTCTTTGTTCATACGCGAATTGTTGGCAAGCTCGGCTGGTTCGAGCATATCTTCAACACACCATCTCATCACAGAGTGCATCACGCACGAAACTCAGAATACATCGACCGTAATTTTGCAGGCGTACTCATTATCTGGGACAAACTATTTGGCACATTTGTGGAAGAAAGAAACGACATCAACATTGATTACGGTATTCCTCACGCTATCAACAGTTGGAATCCCTTTGTGGCGACCTTTCACCAATGGAAAACGCTCTTCACACTGGCCTTTTCGCCTGACAAGACTTCCATAAGCCATCGTCTTACCTATTTATTTGGTGCTCCCAAGATCAGCGATGACACTATTCGGAATAAAGCTTCCAGAAGTTCGACACGCCAAAATTAAGCTGACTCGCCACATACCAGACTAGGGTCTGTTGATCTTTGGTGGTTAAATTTTGCGGAAAACCAAGCAGCCATCGCAATTTTCAAGGTATTGCGTCGCATCCATGTCCCGCTACTAAGAAAGCTCTGCAAGTCGCCCTAAAGCCTAATCAATGCTGTGTCTATACTTATTACCATAAATGTAACCGCTTACATATATAGCATTCCATAAGGTTCAGTTGGCCCATTAGGTAGGAGGCACCATGTCAGATAAGAAAGGAAGATCATCAGACACGGACGAGCAACAAACGAAAGGCATCTACGATCTCTACAACAAACACCCAGAAACCGCAGACGAAACGGTGTTTGGTCGTAAGAGCCACTCTGACAGGCGTGGATTTCTAAAAGGTGCAGGCTTAGCCACCATGGCTGCCGTGCTTGGCGGTGCGATTCCGTTTCATCGCAACATGCCCGCAGGCATGGTTCCCGCCGCATTTGCGGAAGGATTAGACGATGTCACCATTGCAGGAAAAGATGGCCTGATCGTGCTTAACGACAGACCATTAAACGCAGAAACGCCGCCTCACCTGCTTAATGACGATGTCACACCAACGGCACGACATTTCATTCGTAACAACGGTATTCCGCCCACTGCTGTCGATGCTGATACATGGACCCTGACCATTGATGGCTTAGTCGACAAACCCATGACACTCACCATTGAAGACCTCAAAAAGAACTTCGAGGTGGTAGAGCAGCAATTGGTTGTGGAATGTGGCGGTAATGGCCGCGCGTATTTTGAACCGAAAGCCAAAGGCAATCAATGGACCCTGGGTGCTGTTGCGTGTTCATCTTGGACAGGCGTGCGCTTGGCTGACGTATTGAAAGCCGCTGGCGTGCAAGAAGGTGCGGTGTATACCGCCCACTACAGTGCGGATAAACACCTTTCGGGCAAGGAAGGCAAACTGCCCATTTCTCGTGGGGTACCGATAGAGAAAGCCTTGGGCGGTGAAAATCTAATTGCCTTCGCACAAAATGGCGAAGCATTGCACGACATGAACGGTGCGCCGCTTCGCTTGGTTGTGCCAGGTTGGCCGGGTTCGTGTTCGCAGAAATGGCTCACCAAAATCACCGTCAGAGACCAAGTGCATGATGGGCCAAAAATGACAGGCAAAGCCTATCGCGTGCCTAACCGCCCAGTTGCTCCCGGCGAGAAAGTCGATAAAGACGATTTTGTGATCATCGAAAGAATGCCCGTGAAATCGCTGATCACCTCGCCACAAACAAACAGCGAAGTGGCAGGCAAAGAAGTCTTGGTTCGCGGTCACGCGTGGTCTGGGGATCGAAAAGTTTCCAAGGTTCAGCTTTCGAATGATTTCGGCGCAACATGGATCGATGCCGATCTTTCCGATCCCGCTAACGAAGGAGCATGGCAAACCTTTGAATCGAAAGTCACTTTCCCACAAGCCGGTTATTACGAAGTGTGGGCAAAAGCGACCGATGACCAAGGTGTAAGCCAACCGTTCGCGATTGCATGGAACCCGAAAGGCTACCTCAACAACAGCTTTCACCGTATCGCACTCGTTGTAAAAGGGTAGGTGGAATGGCTTTGATGAAATCAACCACAGCGTCGTTGTTCGGCGCTGCTTTCCTATTTTCTCCCCTCGCAGCAAACGCCGCAGATGATGCCTTGATTGCAGCAGGGGAACAACAAGCCGCCGTATGTAAAGCGTGCCACCAAGTCGAACCTGACGGCATTACGGTTGTTGGCCCTCCCCTCTACGGACTCGCGGATCGAGAAATCGCCGCGTTTTCGGGCTTCAATTACAGCGATGGCCTTTCAGCGAACCGTGTTGAAGGGAAAACATGGGATGCGGAATCCCTTGATGCCTTTTTAACGTCACCGGCTGATTTCGCACCAGGCACGAACATGGTGTATCCCGGTGTGAAAGATCCCGGTGCTCGCGCAGCCATCATTGCGTGGCTCGCCACAAAAAATCCGACGCCGCCAAATTGGCAAAGCAGCGATGAAGCGATGCCTGTGAAAGCATTAGGGGAAGGCATCCTTACTCCAGATGAAAACATGGCCCTCGTTGCCTCTACCTGTTCTGTGTGTCACTCCTTGCACCTTGTTGTACAGCAAGGGCTGAGTCGCGATAGTTGGGACGAAACCTTGGAATGGATGGTCGATGAGCAAGGCATGGATGAACTTGAAGACGAGGATCATGAACGCGTCCTTGATTATCTCGCCACCTTCTACGGCGAATAGTTTATAGCGAACCATTTACAGCGAACAATTTACGATGGGTAGCTGGCAGCAGTTAACTGTCGTCGATAGCGAAATCTGAGTTTTGTTCTCAATTGTTGGCGGAGCAACTGCGCAAATCTGCACCGCCTTCCTTTCTAACAATCTGATATCTCTAGTAAGCTCTATGTCATATTCAATGACATAGAAATTAGCTCATGACGCGCATTCAATCGATAAAACGCTGTGCAGCGGCAGTCTCTTTCGCACTGACCCTTTCTCCTTTCTCTGCCTTTGCAAACACACAGCCTGATCTCGGCAGCACACCGATCGTCGGCACTATTTACAACAGCAGCCAGTTGGTTTTCTCGGGTATTTATGAATCCATGAATGTCAGTGCAGCCACCAGTCGAGACATCGCGCTGTTTACGGTAGGCGGTGTCGCGCTCGATGCCTTGGTATTGACCTTGCCGCTCGATGCGAGCGTTAAGGCCAGAGTTATTTCTCAATTATCCAATCCGAAATACGCGATTCAGCTCGGGCACTTGCTCTATAGCTTTTACGATCGCTACACCGGCGAAGTGGTTAACCAAGACATCTTCAAACAGTATTTGCTAGACACTTTTAGCGAGGCTGAACTCGCGCAGTGGCAGCATTCATTGTTCTCAATCGATGACAAAAAAGAAGCGACCAAATCAAGCAGCCATGGCCCGAAAACCGAAGAAGAAGCCCTGCTGAATCGACAGTTCATCGCCGCATTAGTCACGCTGTATGATGCCCTTTTTGGCAAAGACAAGCTGCTCTATGGCGATGACCTGCCGGATCAATATCAATACCTCACGGACAGCGAAGCTGATAGGGAAACGGTCGCCACCGTGCAGCAAGTGCTGGTAAACATGCTCACTAAATACAGTGAAAGCCTTGAAGACGGCGACATGAAAGCGGCCATTCTCGGCATCATTGATGATGCTAAGCCAGAAAATCAAACCAAAAAGAACAATCGTGCCCAAGCCATTACCATCAGCTTGGTCGACTTTGTGCGACTCAATGTGTTGAAAGGCTATCGCCAGTACCTTCTTGAAGGCGCGAAAGTCGACGCATTAAACGCGTGGATGCAAGACTCACTCCACGATGACCCTAACGGGTTACTCTCCTATCTCACCCATCAAAACATCCGTCCCTTTGCCGTGCAAATGACGGTCGATGGTTTGCAACAAGGGTTAATTCAAGGCTTGGTGAGCAAACAACCTTCGCCATTTTTGCAGCAAGTAAAGCGCGATGAACAAAACATCGAAAGCTTTGCTCCACAAGGCGTCGACATTACTCAAACAGAACACACTCCCGATAACAGCTTCTTGTTTGAGATTGCTGAGAAGCCATATACCGACCCTCGTTACTTGCCGTTTTTCAGTCGGCTATATCAAGAAGGGGCGAAAGGCATTGTCGAGTATGGCGTTTCTACCACGCCAACCATTAGCGTACGCAATCTGCCCATCATCAAAACCGGGGCAAACGTCGCTGGCGATGGCGGCACAGGCATCCCGAATTTCCACTTCGTCGATCGCCAACAAGATCGCGCCTATTACTTCTTTGGTAACGATGCTATCCAGTTGGATCCCTTGTTTAGCGGTAACGGCGCAAAGACGCAATTCGAGCGGCTTGTCCCTCTCGTCACGCTTAACTGCAACGCTCAATATGATTGGTACGCGCAATCCAGTTACGATCCACTGATTAACCTTGGTCTCGGCGAAGCAATCCGTGATTTTGGCGAACAACGCTGCTTAAAAGATCTGCGTAAGCGCGGCGAATTAGAAGTCTCCCTTCACACAATGCGCGAAGGCTTGATTAAAGACATTAAGTCGTATCAAGACATCTCATGGTGGACACCACTGACGCGCACTACCAAGCGCTTGACCATTAAAGACAAACTGGAAGATTACGCCCAGCTTTCCCAAAAAGGGTTGCCTGACTTTGTTCTAGCCTACAACCCTTGGGCAGACCATTTCGCTCACTTCACTGGCCCCTTTGCAGATGAAATCCTCGCACCGACGGGCGAGCTCAATCGCTTAGATTTCTGGCTTGGAGAAATGGAAACGGTATACCGAAAAGCTGGGGTTTACGATCAGGTGCTTTGGGGCATAGCGGGCGATCATGGTTTGTCGCCTATCTACAATATCGTCAGCCCAGAGAAAGAAGTGTTTGAAGGTATCCAATCGGATTACGACATGTCACTACGAATTCGTAAGATTTCATCTGACGAAGGGGAAGGCCCCAAAATCACTAATACCTTTGATTACCCAAGCAACAAAGGGATCGATGTGATTGTCGCATCCACTGCAGGTGGCAATTACATGATGGATCTGTTCAATAGCCAGCGAGGCTGGGAAACACAGCCTCTGTATAGCGAATTAACCTTCTGGAAACCATTGTCCGCAGGGAAAGATGACCCTGCGATAGACATGGTGCACGAAACCGCTTCACGTCTTGGTGACAGCCTAGATTACCTTGCGGTTCGCGAACAAGACTGCAGCTTATCGGCCTGTACGTTGCGCTTGGTGGCCGTAAAAGACGGCGTTCGACATGATGAGTTCATTACTCGCCAAGGCAACCGCACCTTGTATCATGCGAAAAACGGGCAACCTCCAGTGCTGTTGAATCTCTATGAGGCCAACCCTTACGCTGCAGCGCTGAGCAAATCAGATAAGCGGGAAAAATCTGCGTTAATTGACCAGTGCATGAACAATGCAGACCCAACCAACACGCAAACCTGGTGTGATGAAAGCACATGGCAGCAACTCACAAGGCTAACACCGCGGCCTGATAGCGTGAACCAGTTGGCTCACCTGTATGACGAAGATCGCGCTGGCACCATCAATTTGTTTCCTGCCATGGGCGTAGGCTACAACACCAAAGTGCCGGGCCGCCATGCGGGTGAGCATTTCCACGAGAAAGATGCCTTTATCGGGTTCTGGGGAACACCCGTCACCAGTAAAACGCGTATTCCTACTGCCGTGAATGGATCACTCGCACCCACGCTGTATGAATATCTGTCGGATAAGCCCGTGAAAGTCGGGGAAGACGGCTGGGGTTTCCCTTCTTTGTTGGAACAGCTTAAGAAATAACACTTTAGGGTAACATCTCACATCAATGTAATAGAGCCACTCATCAAGCGTGGCTTTTCTTTAACTTACTCCCAGCGATTCATCGCCCTCTTGTTTGTGCCACAAACAAAAATGTATATACATCATATAGCAAACGCATTACATCAAGTGCCCACAATGAGCAGCAAAAAAAAGAACGCAGAGAACAAAAAAGACAGCCAGCTGATCATTCGTATTAATAGCGCACAACGTGATGAATTCGTATCACTGTGTGAAGACCTCGATACGTCAGCCGCGCGGGAAATTCGTCGATTCATCAAACAATTTTTGAAAGAAAACGGGTCGAAGACCCAGTAGAAATGAGCTTATCGGAGTATGCAGTACCGTTGAGTTTCTCTTGTCAGCCACTAAAGGAGAATCAACATGGCTAAGACGAAAAAAGAACTGAAAAAATCACTGAAGAAAGCAAAAGCGAAAGTAAAACAAATCAAAAAGGCGCTAAAGAAAGCGTAATTCACCACGCGTGATTACGTTACCTTTTTGAGTAACAAAAACCGATGTGAGGCCTCTTACAAAGCTGTCTGACATCGGTTTTTTATTCGTATTGAAGAAGTACACCAAACTCATCTGTCGCGATCAGTGCTTAATCATCAGGACTGTCATCGACCTCATCGGCTATCCAATGACTCATTCACTCTCGATCAAGCACACAAGGATCGGTCATGCCGTGGCGTCGCCATCAAGATAGTTGTGCCTGGGGAGTTAACAAACACCATCGAGCGCTGATATTCAGCGAGTGTCTTCGCAATCTTGTCATAGGTAATCAGCGTGGTCGCACCATCAGCACATTAAATCCAGCTTGGAATGCCGCCAGCCATTGATTAGTGGCTAGCACCCCAACGCCATAGTCACTTGATTTCATTATTTTATACTTACAAAGCCCAACGAAGTTTACAAACACTCGTTAAATATCCACCACAAACGCTATATATTTCTGCCTTTGCTAATATTCCTCTGTGTATTTCAGTGACATTCCGCACAATTTGCTAGTCTATATGTGTCGGCATGCATTACCACTTTACTGACTTAATTGAAAAGTGGAGCTTTTTTATTCGTTTTATCGTTCTGGTATTCGCAATAAGGAATTGACTATGAAATTGACTTTCCGACTAGTCACTGTTCTGGCAGCATTCATCGCCATCCCTTCACTCGCAAAAGAAGGAATGGTTCAGATTCAAAGCCAATATAGTGTTCCCGTCACAACAGAACGTCTGATCGTCGCGGCAAAAGCTCGCGGACTCAAAGTCATTGGACGTGTCAATCATGCAGAAGGTGCGCAGAAGGCAGGCTTAACATTACGTCCAACTGAATTGGTGATCTTTGGTAACCCAAAAGTCGGCGCGCCAATCATGGAATGCAGCCAGTCCGCGGGTATTGATTTGCCGCAAAAAGCATTAATTTGGGAGGATGCCAAAGGGAAAGTTTGGTTAGGCTACAACAGCCCTAACTATGTCGCTCAGCGTCATCGCATAGATAATTGCGGCTTGTCCGTAAAAAAGGCCGAAAAAGCGTTGGTTTCTTTAGCTAAGCTGGCGACTCAACCTTCACCTTAGCCTTCTAGCTTTGGTTTTTCACTTTTTTACAAATCGACAAAAAAAAAAAAACCCGCAGGCTTTCGCCTGCGGGTTTTTTTATAGAAAGTCGTTAAGAATTACTTCTTAGCGTTTTTCTCTTTTTGCTCAGCGATTACTTTTTCAGCAACGTTAGCTGGGCAAGCTGCGTAGTGTGAGAACTCCATAGAGAACTGACCACGGCCTGAAGTCATAGTACGTAGAGTACCGATGTAACCAAACATCTCTGACAATGGCACGTCACCCTTGATGCGAACACCGGTAACACCAGCTTGCTGATCTTTGATCATGCCACGACGACGGTTAAGGTCACCGATAACATCACCAACGTGATCGTCTGGAGTGAACACGTCAACGTTCATGATTGGCTCAAGAAGTTGCGCGCCAGCTTTAGGCATAGACTGACGGAATGCGCCACGTGCTGCGATTTCAAATGCTACTGCAGATGAGTCAACTGCGTGGAAACCACCGTCGTACAGCTCGATTTCAACGTCAAGAACAGGGAAACCAGCAAGAACACCGGTGTCCATCATGCTCTTAAAGCCTTTCTCGATTGCTGGCCAGAATTCCTTAGGAACGTTACCACCAACAACCACAGACTTGAAGGTAAAGCCAGAGTTTGGCTCACCTGGTTTCATGCGGTAGTCGATCTTACCGAACTGACCAGAACCACCAGACTGTTTCTTGTGCGTGTAGCTATCTTCAACTTGTTGAGTGATAGTTTCACGGTAAGCAACCTGAGGTTGACCAACGATTAGGTCTACACCGTAAGTACGCTTCAAGATGTCTACTTTGATGTCTAGGTGAAGTTCGCCCATACCTTTAAGGATGGTTTCGCCAGTTTCTTCATCAGTTTCAACTTGGAACGTTGGATCTTCAGCAACCATTTTACCGATCGCGATACCCATTTTCTCAGAACCGCCTTTGTCCTTAGGAGCAACAGCGATAGAGATTACTGGAGTTGGGAAGATCATTGGCTCAAGCGTACACTCGTGCTTAACATCACAAAGAGTGTGACCAGTTTGAACGTTCTTCATACCTACAACAGCGATGATGTCACCCGCTTGTGCAGTAGTCAGTTCGTTACGGTCGTTTGCTTGCATCTCAACCATACGGCCGATACGTTCAGTTTTGCCAGTCGCGCTGTTAAGGATGGTATCACCCTTCTTCATCACACCTGAGTAGATACGGATGAAAGTAAGTGCACCGAAACGGTCATCCATGATCTTGAACGCAAGAGCTTTTAAAGGCTCATCAGCAGAAACGATCGCGTATTCGCCGTTTGGCTCACCAGCTTCGTCAGTTAGCGGCTGTGGATCAACTTCTGTAGGAGAAGGTAGGTAATCTACAACTGCATCTAGTACAAGTTGCATACCTTTGTTCTTAAACGCAGAACCACAGAACGTTGGGAAGAACGTACAAGTACGAGTACCAGCACGGATACAACGCTTGATGTCTTCAATAGAAGGCTCTTCGCCATCCATGTAAGCCATCATTAGTTCGTCGTCTTGCTCAACCGCAGTTTCGATCATCTCTTCGCGGTATGCTTCTACGTCGTCAACCATGTCCGCAGGAACATCTTGAACTTCATAGTTTTCTGGAAGACCAGAGTCATCCCAAACGTATGCTTTACGCTCTAGAACATCCACAACGCCCACGAAATCGTCTTCGCGGCCGATTGGTAGAGTCATGATCAACGGAGTTGCGCCAAGCACTTTCTTGATTTGCTCAACAACGCTGAAGAAGTCTGCGCCCATGCGGTCTAGTTTGTTTACGAAAATAACTCGTGCAACTTCTGAGTCATTCGCGTAACGCCAGTTAGTTTCTGACTGAGGCTCAACACCACCAGAACCACAGAAAACACCGATACCACCATCGAGTACTTTCAGTGAACGGTAAACTTCAACGGTGAAGTCAACGTGTCCCGGAGTATCGATAACGTTAAAACGGTAGCCTTTCCAGAAACAGCTAACTGCTGCAGACTGGATGGTAATACCACGCTCAGCTTCCTGTTCCATGAAGTCGGTAGTAGATTCACCATCGTGAACCTCACCAGTTTTGTGGATTTGACCGGTAAGCTTAAGGATACGCTCGGTAGTAGTGGTTTTACCCGCATCAACGTGCGCGAAAATACCAATGTTTCTGTATTTACTTAGATCTGTCATTGTTCGTCTCTATAAACAATTACTGGCTTATATAAGGGCGTGGATTATAGCAGGCGTTGTCGCGTAAAGAAACATGTAGTACGCAGCGATATACGATAAGTTTTTTTCGCTGTATTTCTGTACACTTTTCAGAGCAAATCACGTCCGTTTCCTCAGGTCTAACCGCCAAACCAAACAAAAACGTAGCAGCGTATGTATTAGTCCTGATTCTAATGGAGCATTAAGACACTGTGTTGTGGTTGCAAACCGACCTTTTTTCAACCAAACCAATCTCTATTACTCCTCTTTGAGTGCTTCTCTCTCACAATCGAGATCAACGACTCGTTATTGCATAGATAAATCCCTATAGTCTGCGCGTATTTAACAGCCCAAGGAATTTACATGTCTTCTGCTCGTATCTCATCGTTGGAGATGGGCCGACTATTGGCCATATTCGCCGTCATCATCATCCACGCCGGACCATTGCGCGGCGAAGCCTATAGTCAAAGCATCAATATAGTCTCAGATGCGCTCAATCAACTGTCTCGTTTTGCTGTCCCCTTCTTCTTTCTTTTAACGGGATACTTTGTCCAGCAAAAATTGATACAAGATCCCATACAAACCTTCAGTCGCTATGCCAAGCCACTGATGACCATTTGGCTTGCTTGGAGCGTTATTTATCTACTGTTACCTTTCCGACTCGATGTCGTCATGAGTGAAGGGTATTTGGCGGAGCGAAGTGGGTACTGGAATTACTTGTTAGAAGCGCCTCTCAATACGCTTTTTGAAGGCGGAATGGTTCATCTTTGGTACATTCCAGGCTTGCTATGCGCGCTAGGTATTATGGCATTACTTATCAAGTATCATCAGCAACATCTCATGGTGCCTTTGGCTTTAGGGCTTTACGTTTGGGGGCTAGGCGCAGGAAGTTATCAAATCATTCTTGAAGGTAACGCGCCAATATTTACACGCAACGGACCTTTCTTTAGCTTACTCATGGTGGTTGCCGGGTTCGAACTGCGTCGCAGAAGCATTATGCTTTCATCAAACATCTCACTCGCGATGTTTATCGGCGGTTTATCGATGTGCCTTGCTGAAGGTGCGTTTTTGAGTCAATACGATATATGGATGGCGACACATGACTTCTTACTGGGAACGCCAATCATGGCTATCGGTATTTTCTGCCTGCTGCTAAATAACCCGCGATGGGGAAACCAGCCGATTGTAATGGCGTGGAGCCAGCGCGTACTGGGTGTTTACGTTGCACACTTTGTCATTATGATTTTATTGTTCAACGTTTTTGGCGCATACGGTATTGACGGTCCAACTAAAGATATCCTACTCGCCCCACTGACGATCTTACTGTCTTTTGCTTTCGTGGTATTGCTTGAAAAGCTTCCATTCACTCGTGTCTTAGTGCAAATGGAAAACAAAGGCTCCCTCTCCGTTTCCAAACAGAGTGCGCCTTAACCTAAAACACCGTGGGCCGTAAGATGAAATAAAGTCTCAACGGCAACAGAATAACGAGATGAACAAAGAGTCGTTATTCAACAGGCAAGTAAATAATCAAAAAAGAGAAAAGTCCGGGCTTCCGGACTTTTTCATTCATGGCAGTCAGCAATAACTTAGTCACGTATTAAGTTGTCAATTTTCTTTAGAAAACTGTCTTTCAAATGGGCCTGATCGTATTTGAGATCATACGTGTTGTGAAAACCAATATGCAATTCAACGCCATTACCCTTCAAAAACACGTTGTAGCCATCGTAATCCGTATACGCTTCGATCCCTTGATAGACTTTCCCAAATTCGGTATTAGTCCCTTTTTCCATCACCACTTCAAAAGCCGCTAACAACTTGGCTGCATTAAGTTCATTTTTCATTGCGTACCCCACGTATGAGTAGACTCGCTCGTTACACATGCAAAGACATCTCTTGGCTCGCTATTAACAGTATCATTTTCAACGATGATGAAAGCCAAAATGGAACAGCCAAAGAGTGATCAGAAACCATATGACAACCGCTTTAGACGAGAGCATCTTCGACATTTAATGCGAACAACTCGTCACTCTCGATGCAAGCGCATCGCTAGTAAGACACGGTCAAGCAATTAAAAATTAAGAATATTTTCTGTGTTTATCCGGTGACTCCGTTCACAGAAGTTGCATCCCATATTGGCGATTTACCTGTCTTTGGATCATAGCTAATTCACCGTGTTGTAAAAAAAATGAAACGAGATATTCGTAACGTTCGCTGCAGAACGTGCTGATTTGGCTCCGAGCAGCAAGGATGACGCCTACGCTGTACCCATAAAAAGGAACATAAAATGAATAGCTTAAAGATCACTGTTGCGCTCGCAGCAGGAACGTTACTCTCTGCACCCATTGCGAATGCTGAAACACTAAGATTATTGACTTGGGGTGGATATGCGCCACAAGAAGTGATTGATCAGTTTGAGAAAGAAACTGGCATTGAAGTTAAGGTCACCAAATCAAACAACGAAGACATGATTTCAAAACTTCGCGCAACACGCGGAGCAGGCTTTGATCTTGTTCAGCCCAGCCAAGACCGTATTACTGGTGCGCAACGCGATTTTGGGATCTATCAACCAATCGACATGAATAAAGTCGATACCTCGCTGCTTATCCCATCGATGGTTGACGCAACCAAGAAAAACACAGCATTAGATGGAAAAGTCTATGGCGTTCCACATATTTGGGGTACTAGCGGCTTAGTCATTAACACCAAAGACGCAGGCATCATCAAAGACTACACCGACCTTTGTAACGAACAGTTCAAAGGAAAGGTTTCTTACCGTCTTAAACGTCCTACCTTGATCGGTTTTGCATTCGCCATGGGTGAAGACCCGTTTGCTGCATACAACAATCCAGAAGAGTACAAAGCCATTTTGGATAAAGTCGAAGCCAAATTGGTCGCATGTAAGCCAAACGTAAAAGCATATTGGTCAGGTGGTGATGAATTGCTCAACCTTGTGCGTTCGGGCGAAGTTGTAGGCGCAATGGCATGGGATGCTGGCGGCTGGAAGGTCAATCGTGACAATCAGGACATCAATTTTGTCGCGCCAGCATCAGGCGCTCTAGGTTGGATTGATACTTTTGCGATTCCGAAAAAATCCAAAGCTGTTGATGCGGCATATCAATGGATAAACTTTGTAAACCAACCAGAAGTGGCAGCAAAAATCACTGAGTCCGCTGGTAATTTCACTGCATCGAAGGGCGCAGATAACTTTGTCAACGATACTGCCAAGGCACAGTTCCAAGCCAGCTTCCCTCAAGCAGATATCGATAACATCAAATGGTATCCGACCGTGCCTGCTGGGTTAGAGGAAATGGAAGGTTTAGTTCTCGACCGAGTCAAAGCAGCCAACTAATTTCACTATTTCCTATCACGGCCTGTGGCTCACACAGGCCGTTTTTATCACATTCTTAATCGTCAAGCCGTTAGTCAAGCCGGTAAGAATAGTGACTAGAACAAACCTACTGGCGGTACGCTCATGGATGAACAACAAATTCCGGATCTTGAATGTCGGGCACTTACCAAATCCTTCGCTGATTTCACAGCGGTTAACAACATAGACTTTACTGTACCAAATGGCAGTTTCTTCTCCATTCTTGGTCCATCCGGATGCGGTAAAACCACTCTCTTACGCATGTTAGCAGGCTTCGAGCAAGCCACCAGCGGCGACATTTTCATTAAAGGTAAACGAGTAAACGACATCAGCCCCAATCGTCGCCCCGTCAATATGGTGTTTCAGCACTTGGCGCTGTTTCCAACCATGACAGTGGCAGAGAACATTGCTTACGGCCTTCGCCGCCGCAAAACGCCCACCTCTGAAATCATTAAAAAAGTCGATGAAGTGCTCGCACGCGTCGGCCTTTCAGGCAGTGGCCCAAAGCAAATTTCACAACTGTCAGGCGGCCAGAAACAACGTATAGCAATCGCTCGCTGTTTGGTGCTCAACCCTGATGTATTGCTTCTTGATGAACCTCTCGGCGCACTGGATTTAAAATTGCGCGAGCAAATGAAAGTCGAGCTGAAGCATTTGCAGCAAGAATTTGGTACCACCTTTGTCTACATCACCCATGACCAATCAGAAGCGCTGGTAATGTCTGATCAAGTTGCTGTCATGAATCAGGGTGAGTTTGAACAGGTTGGGACGCCACAAGATCTTTACTATTCACCCGCCACAGCATTTGTTGCCAAATTCGTGGGCGAAAACAATCAGCGCTCAGGCACAGTAACGGCAATCAATGGCAACATCGTGACTTTAACTGGCGAAGGCGGCGACATCATGCAGGCAACGGCAGGAAGCCCATTGCGTGTTGGTGAACGTTCCGATGTATTTGTCCGCCCAGAAGCCATCAGCATTGCCTTGCCCAACGCCAAACCGACCCATGCTGACAATGGCTTTGATGTCGCGGTAAAAGAAATTCTGTTTGACGGCTCTCGCAGCCAACTGGTGGTGGATTGCCCACAACACCAAACACAGTTTTCTGTGCAACTGCCGCAAACCGAAGCATTCCGTCAGGTTCGTCCTGGAGACACCCTTTTTGTTCATTGGCAGGCGCAGTTATCACGTTGTTTGCCGTCGATGAAATAGGAGAAAACCATGATTGAACGAGGCAATCGGCTAGCTCTGTTTCTGTTGCTTACGCCTTTTTTGCTCTGGCTGTTGCTGCTGATCATCTTGCCCCATATGCAGATGTTTTCCATCTCTATCCATGATCGCGCGGTTGGCGGTGCCACCGTGTTGAGCATGGAAAACTACACCACATTCTTTAGTGAGCCACTGTATTGGCGCACATTTATGCGCACCGCTGTGATGTCTTTGCTTGCAACCATTTTGACCTTAGTCATCGCGTTCCCCATCGCTTTTTACATTGCCAAGGTGTGTCAGGGAAAAGCTAAGAGCCTTTTGTTTGTTGCTTGTTTACTGCCATTTTGGGTCAGTGAACTGGTGCGCTCATATGGTTGGATGATATTACTCCGTGAGTCTGGGTTAGTGAGTGGATTTCTTCAAGCGATTGGCGTCGTCGATCAACCGATTGAATTACTGTACAACGACGCCACCATCATGGTGGGCCTAGTTTACACCTCCATGTTATTTATGGTGGTGCCACTCATTACAACGCTCGACAGTTTGGACAATAGCCTAATTGAAGCTGGATATGACTTGGGCGGAAGCAGTTGGGATGTCATGCGAGAGGTGGTTATACCCCATGCCATGAGCGGCATCGTTGCTGGGTGTATTGTTGTATTTATGCTTACCCTCGGCAACTATCTCACCCCAACATTACTGGGCGGCAAAGATAGCCTTTGGTTTACCGAGCAAATCTTTACCCAATTCATTACCCGCTTTAATTGGGAACAAGGTTCAGCATTCGGCATTTTGCTGTTGGCGCTTTCATCATTGATGGTTTGGGGCGGCTTAAAGCTAACTCGCCAATCCTTCGTCAAGACTATGGGGTGACAAAATGATCCCTTCACTACCTACCAACAAATCATTCAGTCGTGTCTATCAAGCCTATGTGGCGTTGTTCTTTCTGTTTCTGATGCTGCCACTGGTCGTCGTGGCCGTGTTTGCCTTTAACGACAGTTTGTTTCCATCACTACCCTGGAACGGATTTACGATTGACTGGTTTACCGGAACACAAGCTCCCAAACTTGGCGTGTTCAACGACAGAGAACTCACTGATGGTATTGGTGTTAGTCTGTTTGTGGCTGTTGCAGTCACTCTCTGTTCGCTAGTTTTCGCGACCACCAACGCTTTTTTGTTCGAACGATTCGATTTTCGCTTCAAAGGATTTTGCTACGTGCTCTTGTTATTACCCTTAGTCATTCCGGGGGTGATCTTAGGGGTGTCAATTTTGTTGATGAGTAGCACCATCGCCAATGGAATAGAAGATAATATTGGTTGGGACATAGAATGGATGCGACCAGGGTTAGTGCTGGTCGTATTGGGCCAGTTTGCCTTTATTACGACCATCTGCACCTTGGTCATCGCAGCACGTTTGCGTAAATTTGATCTCAGCCTAGAGGAAGCCGCACTCAATCTTGGTGCCACGAAGACAGAAGCTGTCTTCACCATCACACTGCCTTTCTTACGACCGGCATTAATAGGTGCAGGGATCATCGCGTTTTTGATGTCGTTTGAGAACTTTAACACCACATTAATGCTAGTGGGTTCAGACGCGCCACTCACCATTGCCATGTTTGACCGACTTAGAGAAGGCTCAACGCCCGTGATCAATGCAGTGTCTCTGCTCTTGATGGTGGCTTCAGGATTACTTGCGCTTGCCAGTATTTGGGTGTCATCTCGAGGCAATCACGCCGACTGACAAAGGAGAACCCTTCGAGGGTTCTCTTTATCAGATCGTCCCTGACTTGAAATTAAAACCGAGACCCCGGTTGTTCCAAAAATGCGAGTTCTTCTGGCGTGCTTTCGCGGCCCAAAATGGCGTTGCGATGAGGGTAGCGACCAAAGCGATCAATAATGGCTTTATGGCGAACCTCAAACTCATAATTGTCTTCAAGCCCCACCTGATTGAAAAGCCGCAATGCTTCTTCATGAATCAACGCGGATTCACTGTGCATATAAGGCATATAAAGAAAGCTTCGTTGGATCGGGGGAAGTTCTCTGTCAATCCCTAAAGAAACCGCCTCCTGTGCCAACGCCAAGGCCAGCGGATCTTGAGAAAATGCCCTTGGCGTATCTCGATGAATATTGCGGGAAAACTGGTCCAGCACGATGATTTCAGCAAGACGCCCCGTTGGTTCTTCTCGCCAATTAAAATACTCTGCCCGCGATGCCGCTTCCAACACTCCCGAAAAACGCGATTCAATGCGTTGATCAACACTTTCATCTTTAGCAAAACATTGCTTTAAGGTCAGTTCTTCGAACCAAAATGTCAGCACTTTTCTATACATTGCCACTCTCCCTGCCATTATTCGACGAATGTCCTCGACGTTCAGCTTAGTGTAAACCGGCAATTTGTACTGTCACATGCCAGATAATTTGATGCGTGTTCCACGGTACTTCGGTTCGCCAAAAGCAAGTTGTCATTCTAACAAGCGAGATAGTTAAAAACATGTCTTAGGACGCAAGTGAAAAAGTGATCGAAAAAGAAAATGGCACTTTGATCGTGGAAATCAAAAAGATTCTCTCAGTTCAGTTTACGAGGCCCTCGATAAAATGAGAAAGCTTATCCTGCTCAGTCCGGTCTTTGGAGGTAGTCAATCTCATCAAGCGACCTAGTTACGCTTTAGCATCAACCAAGAAGGATACAAAATGGACGTTGTTACCCATTGGGCGTCACGCATACTCGAGATAAGCGCGGCACTGTTCGTGTTTTTTATCGGCTGCGGACTATTAGCAATTATCTACATTTATATTCGAGATGTAACCCAAACCAAGCAGGCCATACGCAGAAACTATCCTGTAATTGGGCGATTCCGTTACTGGTTTGAACACATGGGTGAATTCTTCCGCCAATACTTTTTCGCACAGGATCGTGAAGAACTCCCTTTTGATCGTGCGCATCGCAGTTGGGTATACCGAGCAGCCAAAAACGTAGATAGCACCGTTGCATTTGGTTCAACCCGACCACTGAATCAACCAGGCGATATCATATTCCTTAACTGTCCGTTTCCAACACTGACAGAAGATACAGCCCCAGCCAGTGAAGTGACAATTGGCGAAAGCGTCGCACGTAAGCCTTTTACCACGTCAAGCTTCTTCAACATTTCAGGTATGAGTTTCGGTGCACTGAGCGTACCTGCGGTGTTGTCTCTTTCCAAAGGCGCTAAAAAAGCAGGAATTTGGATGAATACCGGTGAAGGCGGTTTATCGCCTTACCACCTAGAAGGCGGCGCTGACATCATATTTCAAATTGGCACCGCTAAATACGGCGTACGCGATGAAAACGGCAACCTCAGTGATGAGAAGCTTAAAGAAATCGCGGCGCACGACCAAGTCCGTATGTTCGAAATCAAAATGAGTCAGGGTGCGAAGCCAGGTAAAGGTGGCATTCTCCCTGGAAACAAAGTCAATGCAGAAATATCTGCCATTCGGGGCATACCGGAAGGGCAAGATTCCATCAGCCCCAATGGTCACACTGACATTCAAAGCATTGATGAATTGTTAGATATGATCGCCAGAGTACGTGAAGTCACAGGAAAGCCAGTGGGCTTCAAAGCAGTGATTGGTGCATACGGTTGGCTAGATGATTTAATGGAAGCGATTCATGCCCGAGGTATAAAGTCGGCCCCCGACTTTATTACGCTTGACTCTGCAGATGGGGGAACTGGTGCTGCACCACAATCACTCATGGATTACATGGGGCTCCCTATCAAACGTAGTCTGCCGTTATTGGTCGACATTCTGAACAGTTATGGCCTGAAACAACGCATTAAAGTGATCGTCTCCGGCAAGCTCATCAACCCTGCCGAAGTCGCTTGGGCAATGTGTATTGGCGCCGACTTCATCGTATCGGCTCGTGGTTTTATGTTTTCGCTCGGTTGTATTCAAGCACTACAATGCAACAAAAACACCTGCCCTACTGGCATCACTACCCATGATCCGAAACTACAAAAAGGGCTGGTCGTAACGGACAAAGCTGAGCGTGTGGCCCATTACGCCAAAAACATGATGTACGAAGTCGGGGTCATTGCGCATTCGTGTGGTGTAAAAGAGCCTCGTCGCTTAAAACGATTTCATGCCCAGATGATCAATGATCATGGCTTACCACAATCGTTGGACGAAATGCACCCACCCGCTAACGTAAAGTCTCAATACCAAAATTCCTCACTGTAAATACTGCATCTCGGCCTCCTTGTGGAGGTCGAAGTTGCTTACACATTCGCTCATATCACCTCCCTTGCCCGCATGAGTTTGACACGATCACTACAGAGGGCTCACTGCAGATAGAAATCGATTTTTTCACCTACCTTAATAAGAAAATCAAATTAAAGTTTTAAAAGGTAAACAAATATCCATTATCGTCCAACATATGAGTCATTTTTATCTATATACATGGATTTATTTGTCATCATTATGTGGACATTTTTGACAACTTAAATGAATATTGCGCGCCTTTTACGCCCTAGTTGATACAAACCCTCCATTTGTAGAAATATGGGTTAATTTAGTTCCTTAATTTACGGTCCTAAAGACACACTTTATGAAGTCCATAAAACATAAAATCACGCTCTTCACTGGCATTGCCACTCTCGTTGCTATTAGCACCATGACCGCTTTTTCTCTCTACTCTTCCACGCAATTGCAAACACAGTCGAATGAACGAAATCAAGCATTGCTACTGGAAATGTTCAACAACGGGTTGCAGGCAGAACTCAGCAACGCTGCTGAACTCATAGCTGACGAACTTTCAGACAGTTTTCTTCAAACCTCATTACTGGCAGAAAACTTCTCTCGTATAAAAAGTAACAACGATTCAAATACTCGCGACACACTCCGTTCAAGCCTAAACCATCAACTACAAGGTTTGCTCAACAGCAACGACAATGCGCTCGGGGTTTTCTCCGCGTGGGAACCGAATGCATTGGATGGAAAAGACAGCCTTTACGCTAATCAGATCGGGCATGACAGTTCTGGACGTTTTATCCCCAACTGGACCCGCGACGTTTCTGGACGCTTCCAACTGGCGCCGTTGACAGGTTATGCCGATGAATCCCGCGTTGATGGCGGGGCTAGAATCGGCGAATATTACCTTTGCTCCCGCGACAGCAACAGAAACTGCCTACTCGATCCGTATGTGTATCCAGTTAACGGGCAGAATGTCCTGCTTACCTCCGTGGTATCTCCAATCAAGGTTAACGGTCAATTTGTCGGGATCACAGGACTGGATATTTCGCTCCAATCTCTCTCACAAGTGGCAGAATCGCTAAGTCAGCGTCTGTATAGCGGCCAAAGTCACGTCATGTTGGTTACTGATCGCGGCACTATCGCCGCAGACAGCGAAGACGAAGCGTTGGGGAAATCAGTCAAATCACTGCGTGGTGATGCGATGCAATGGTCAACACGACTGGGTCGCAATGGCTATCAGAGTTTCATCAGTGACGATGCTCAACGCATTACCGCGATGATCCCAGTGAAGCCTAATGCTGACACCGCACCGTGGTCATTGGTCGTGACACTCGACAAGACCTTAGTGCTCAAAAATGTTATCGCACTACAAGCTCAAGCGATTGAAGATCAACGCGACCAAACGCTAATTTCCCTCATGATGGGAGTGACCGTATTGCTGATTAACATCGCGCTGATTTGGATGATTGCAGGTCGTATCGCGTCTCCACTTCGAAGTACTTCGCAGTTTATGCTTCAAGTCGCAGACGGCAATTTCACTCGTCGGCTGACCGAAGAAGCAAAGGCGACAGATGAAACGGGCGAACTTGCTCGTGCCTGCAACACCTTCTTGGATCAAACCCAACAAGTGATCAAACAGGTGATTACCACCAGCCACGCGGTTTCTGATAGCACAATTCAATCTTCTGCGGTTTCTCAACAAACGCTTGAAGGCGTAAGCCGTCAAATGCAAATGGTGAATCAAGTTGCGACCGCTGCAACAGAGATGAGCACAACAGCCCAAACCGTTGCGGAACATGCAGAAAGTGCCGCCAGTGCAGCATCCACTACGCAGAATGCGGCAGCCCGAGGTCAGCGTATGCTGTCTGACGTTCAGCAAGCTGTCGTGAAGCTAGAAACTGAAATTTTGGAAGCGTCTAGTGTTATCGCCCGCCTAGGTGAAAACAGCCAAAACGTTCATGGCATTATTGATGTCATTAAAGGTATTGCCGACCAAACCAACTTACTTGCGTTAAATGCCGCTATTGAAGCCGCACGAGCAGGAGAGTATGGTCGCGGCTTTGCGGTCGTAGCAGATGAAGTTCGCTCTTTGTCACTGCGTACCCAGTCATCAACACAACAAATCTATGACCTCATCACTCAGCTTCAAGTGGATGCTAAAAGTGCCGTAGAAGCGATGGACTCTGGAAGTCAAAGTGCGCAAGGCTGCGTAGAATTGGCCAATGACGCCGCCGCTCAACTGACACAAATGACCGATGAAGTGGACAATATTTCTTTACTGAATACCGAAGTTGCCAGCATTGCTATTCAGCAAAGCATGGTATCCGAACAAGTCAGCCAAGATTTGGTGGAAATCAGCCAAGTGGTAACTGAACTATCAAACGCTGCAAACCAATCACAAAGCAGTAACCACCAACTGAAAGAAACCGCAGAGTCGCTCGACAAAATGGTCAGCCATTTCACGGTTTAATTCCCGCTTACTGAACACACCCAAAGGGGGCACTTCGTGCTCCCTTTTTGTTATTACATACAGGTGAGAGTGCTTTTTACTTAACCCACACTCGATCTCTCTCCTTTTTAGAGCCATTTAACAGTTGCTTTTAAAACCCACTATTTTTCATTCGAAACCGCAATTTCCATCATGTTTCGTGATTTTTCCTTCAATAGAATCTCTCGCAATGGATTGATAGGAGAAAGACAATGAATAGGATACCTGCACTGGACAGTATTCGCGGGCTACTGCTGGTATTAATGACCATCAACCATCTGATTTGGATCAGCGGTGGTCGAAGTGTACTTCAATACTTCTCGTTGCAACCTTTGGGTCAATTTGGTGCTGCGGAAGGGTTTGTCTTTATCTCGGGTCTTTTAGCAGGGGCGGTGTACTGCCGCAGTGAGTATTCAAACCGTGAAACAACCCAAAAAGTGTTGAACCGTGCTTTCACTATTTACAAGTATCACATTGCCAGTTTATTTATTGTGATGCTCTGGTTCTCCTTATGCATCTTTGCTTTTCCTTCTGCAGCCACGTCTCTTGGAAGTAGTTTCAATAATCTGTTAGAAGCTCCTATTGCGACGATTGCCCTGAGTGCCTTACTCATCAACAAACCCGATTTCTTAGAGATTTTACCACTCTATATCATGTTCATGTTGATCCTGCCGCTCGTGCTAGTCGCYTTTCGAAAAGGGTATTTATGGCTTGTATTGGCTGGAAGTGTTGTGGTTTGGGCTTTTAGTGGCAGCATTACTTCATCTGCACTATCTGCGTTACTTACATCCGTTGCACCCAATTTCAAGGCGCAATTTGGTTACTTTGACCCCTTTGCATGGCAGCTTCTCTTTGTCTCAGGCGCAGCGCTAGGCTTCAAGCAGCGACAAGGTACATTGAATTGGCATCACCCCATCATAACGGGTATTGCGGGCTTGTTTGCAATTGGCATGTTTGCAGCACACCACGGTGCTTTTCTGTCATGGGGTATTCATCAGGGTGTGCTTTATAACCTCGCAGATAAACCCGAATTAGGTTGGCTACGACTACTGAATCTTGCCGCTTGGATTTACCTCATCGCTGTAGTTATTCGCACAGCTCCCAATGCTCTAGTATTCAAACCGCTTGGCTATGTCGGTCAATACTCGCTTCAGGTGTTCACATGGCAAACCGTACTGATTTTCGCCTGTGCGCCATTCTTAAATTCGGTCAGGCTTTCTCCTTACTACACTGCTCTGGTTTTAGCCTGCACCGCGACGCTATGGGTGGTAGCGTGGTGGCAGGACAGTCGAAATAAAGCATCAAACACACTGCCAAAAACTGCTCTACTCGCGTCCACATTTGCTTTAATTCTGACCGCGAGTTTTGTGAGTACCAGACAGGACGCCTCTCCAGCCATTACAGAAGTATTGGACGTTAATCAAAGCTACCCTCTGACTGTCACAGTTAAAGATATCAAAGAAGACGATGCCGACATGATACTTCTGATATATACAGACGCCGATGATTTAACGGGCGCACCGAGCGAGCATTTCGGAACTTATACCACAGAGCAAATGCGCAATGGTGTTACGCTAGCACCGATACAGTCTGGAGACTACGCCATCTTGGTATTTCAGGATTTAGACAAAAACATGATGCTGTCGTTAAACGCTAGCGGCTTTCCATCGGAAGGGTTTGGCTTCAGTAACAACCCGATTCTTCAAGGTCCTCCAACCTTTGACATGATAAAGTTCTCTCATAACAAGACGCAGGCCAAGACGATCCATATGGTGAATATGTATTAGTGCCTCCAGCAGTTTCAGAAAAAAACAGACAAAAGAGAAGCGCCAACCAGCGCTTCTCTTTAGACATTTCGGAAGATGAACGCGCCTGTGTTATCGGTTTATCGGTTTATCGGTTTATCGGTTTAGCCAGTTTTGGGGCAAGCCCAGACTTACCGAGCTTGGTTTTTGCTGGCTTCGACAAACCTTTATTCAAGTAGGCAGGAAACGAAGCAAGGGAGTCCAACACTTCGTCTGGCGCCGAATAGCGAATATCAACACCATAATTAAACCCATAGCTCACACACACAACAGGACATCCTGCCGCTCGTGCAGCATTCACATCATTCACACTGCCTCCTACCACCATCAATTCATCAGGGTTTAATTGAAGCAACAATGCTGCTTCTAATAAACCGTCAGGAGAAGGCTTGGGCTCCTGAAGCGCGTCTCGACCAAGCACCAAAGCAAAGTGATTTCGAATTCCCAAACGAATCAATATGTCATTCGCCAACGACGTGGCCTGATTCGTCACCACCACCATTGGGACATTTTTCCGTGTAAGTTGACGTAAACACGCCTCCACGCCGGGATACAACTCCGCAGCCGCATGGTTACGCCGTTGATAGGCTTTCAAAAATAGTGCGCTTCCAATTCGAAAGAGTGAGTCGGGCACCACGCCGTCAATCTTGCGAGACAAAATACGATGAACCAACCTGTCTGTTCCATCGCCGATCCAGTCACGAACGAGCTCAGTGTTTAAGCTGGGCAGATGCAAATCTGCCAGCATTTCTTTCGCTGCCATACAGACGTCTTCGGCAGTATCAACCAGGGTACCATCCAATTCAAAAACAACGGCTTTCACCTCTGTTGCTGGCAACATAGGTCACTCCAAGGTCATGATTAGTTGAAGAACGCAGCCTTTAATGCACTTAGGCTTGCGCAGTAAGGGTTAGCCCTATCTGGAAGAGAAATACGTTTCGAATGCACAGTTTTAGGTCAACAGGAACGTTAGGGCTACGATAGGAAAAGGCAGCAGCCAATAAAAAATAACGTTGTCTTACTAATTTAGCAGAGTGGAGGGAAAAGCAAATTAACGACGCTTACCGCATGATATCTATCTTATTGATTGTTGTTGAATCGATCTTTCGCAAACGGCTAACGCATTCAATATCAATAAGAAAAATATTTCGCTTTTTTTGTTTTATTGAACAAAAAGCCAACAGTTTAAAGACACCCTTCGTTGGTCAGTTCAGCCTCTTCTCTTTCCATTTTATTGCTCAGGTTGTGACGTTCAGACTCAACCTCTTAGTCATGATGCTGATTGGCTTCAATCAACGGCAAAAAACATCAAAAAACGACAATTTCACCATCAATAATTACGTTTAGTTGCTTGTTATGATTTCCTATTCACGTAAACTGACCGACTTTTTTGACGCAGGAGAGTTCTAATGTTTATCGGCTTCGATTACGGAACCGCTAACTGTTCTGTGGCTGTCATTGAGAATGGCGCACCGCGCTTGCTTTCTTTAGAAGGCGACAGCCCTTTTATCCCCTCAACACTTTGCGCACCAACACGTGAAGCGGTGAGCGAGTATCTTTGGCGTCACTTTGATATCAAACCTAGCGATCAAGTCGGTGAGCAGTTATTACGCCGTGCTGTTGCATTTAATCGCGAAGAAGGCATTGATGTAGAGTCAGGTGATTTGCGTTTCGGGCGATCGGCACTTGCCACCTATTTAGAAGATCCTGAAGAGGTTTACTACGTTAAATCGCCAAAATCGTTTCTTGGCGCGACTGGGCTGCGCGATGTGCAGGTGAGCTTCTTTGAAGATCTCGTTTGCGCCATGATGTCTAACATCAAACAGCAAGCTGAATCCGACCTTCAAGATGATATTACGCAAGCCGTGATTGGTCGCCCTGTTAACTTTCAAGGGAGTGGTGGCGAGAAAGCGAACCAACAAGCCGAATCTATTCTCACTGCCGCAGCAAAACGTGCTGGCTTTAAAGATGTTCTGTTCCAATTTGAGCCAGTGGCTGCTGGCTTGGAATATGAAAGCACATTAACCCAAGACCGCACCGTTTTGGTTGTCGATATTGGTGGTGGTACAACCGATTGCAGCTTGATTCAAATGGGCCCAAGCTGGATAAACCAAGACGATCGACAAGCATCATTACTAGCGCACTCGGGCTGTCGCGTTGGCGGTAACGATCTCGATATCCATTTAGCATTCGAACAACTGATGCCGTTGTTTGGCAAAGGTTCAACACTGCAACGTGGCATTGAAATGCCTGTCACGCAGTTTTGGAACCCCATTGCCATTAACAACGTAGCAGCGCAATCTGACTTTTACGCTTCTGCAAACAGAAAAGCTCTCCAACAACTGATGCGCGATGCCACCGAGCCAGAGAAGATTGAGCGCTTAATCAAAGTCCATCGCGACACGCTTGGCTATCAGATCGTTCGCAGCGCAGAAGAAGCTAAGATATTACTCTCAGAGCAACAAGCTGCAAGGGTGACATTGCCGATCCAAGGTAAAGAACTGGCAGTTAATATAGCTTCGACGCAACTATCGGATGCCATTATCAAGCCAGTGACGAAAATCGCTGAATTGGTCACCGAAGCGCTGGCGCAAGCTGAAACAAAGCCTGAAGTCATCTTCATGACCGGAGGCAGTGCTAGGTCACCGATCTTACGTGCTTTACTCGAAACCACCTTACCTGGTGTACCTATTGTTGCTGGGGACTATTTTGGCTCGGTAACGTCGGGGCTTGCTCGTCATGCGGCGACAAAATTTGCTTAATTGAATCGGCTTGCTCATTGCAGCAAGCCAATCATCAGGAAGTTGAAATAAAAGCAGAAAAGAAACCACCCGTGCTGAAGGTTATCTCATCGAGATGCATTCAGCCGGGCGCTCGTCAATCAGGACGAATTTTCAACGGGTGATTTTTCACTCACGTTGAAATCAGCGAGAAAAGGCAGTGGATTGCTGATAAAAAACTCCTCTCAAAGTGGCTACTATTGAGTGGAGTGTAATTTATGACACAGTGAGCAAAAAATAGCGCGAAGAGTGCCATTTTGTGCGGCACACTTCTAAAATTCTCATCGCTAATCAGCCTACTGAGAAAACAATATTCAAGAGCTAAGGCGCACTGGCAGACGTATTGTCATGGCAATCTGAGTGTTTTACATCGAATTGCGTAATTTTCGCACCTAAGGCATCAAAGTAGCTGTAACGAAAAACAACATCATTCTCAAAAAGCAGAACAGTCGAGCGCGCTCTACAGGCATTATTAGCAACAAGAGGAGGAACGACTTGCAGAAAGTAAGAAATATTAATGTTGTCGGCAACATCATCGACAATGGTGTGATTCAAGCGCAACGTACGCCCTTCATGGGTCACCGAATCTAAGCGAGTGTCCTCATCAACCATTGCGGGTAGATTGCGACTAAGGCGCACCGCAGCGGCTTTCACAAGATAGGGAGCAGCGTCATAAATGGCGTCTTGCCGAATAAGTCCGTAGGACAGCATACAGGCATCAAATTCTCCTAAATTGCTATTCTCGATCTGCGTGTTTTGATCGGCCTCGCACTGGCCTTCAATACCTATCACGTCACTCTGCGTTAACTCTGCACCGTTCAATGCCACCCAATCTAGAGGGGCACTCACACAGCCAACGAGCACGGTTGCCGTCAATACGTACGTTATTTGTCTCAATCGGCCACCTAAATTCCCTTTAATGATGTAGCTGAAAAACAAGGGGACATCATACTATCCCTATAAATCACGACCCTCTTGGTCGCTCTTCCACCAACACGGACATTCAACCTGCCAATAAACAACAGCGATACACCACATTGATTTTCATATTATTAACATAAACCAACCCTTCTTTGGGTTCACGTTATTCGTTTGATTCTTGGGTGACCAAGCACATGCGCAACAAAATGTTTATCATTATTGTTTGTCACCGTGACATCAACCCTTCATACGACAACATAAGCAAAGGTAACTTTCACTTTCTCCTGCTCTTTGGTGTATGTGAATATCGTAGGTAACAGACATAAAAAAAGCCCGCCGAAGCGGACTTTCTATCAATGCAATTTTCAGAATATTTAGCGCAGCGAATCGTTGGCTGCTGACTTATCGGCCAGAGCGCGGCTTCACCGTATCCCAAGGGGAAGTGCGACCGGAATCTGAACGTACTGGACGCGAAGCCGGTTTGCTATCAGAACGGCGCTTATCACCCGACGAACGCTTGGCATCGTTTGAACGGCTTTTTAATGGGCCAGAGAATGTGTTCTCACTGCGACCATCACGTTGTTCAGATCGCTCACTTTTGGCCTTTGGTTTTGGCTTATTCTTTGGCTGATAATTCAGCACAGAAATTGGCACTGGCTTGCGAGGTTCAAAGCCTTCAATTTCTCGACGCTCAATCAAATGCCCTAAACGGCTCTCAATCATACATAGGTTTTTGAAGTCATCTTTCGACAAGAAAGTGATCGCTTCGCCTTTCGCACCCGCACGTCCCGTACGTCCAATGCGGTGAATATAGTCGTCCGCAGGGAACGGCAAATCATAGTTCACTACGCGAGTCAGCTCTTCAATATCAATACCGCGTGATGCAACACCCGTCGCTACAAGGAATTTCAGGTCACCAGCTTTGAAATCTTCCAACAACTGCTCACGCACCGCTTGGCTGCGACCACTATGGAAAGACTCAGCCGCAATGCCTCGTTTACCAAGCTGTTCTACCAACTTAGCGGCACCGTGTTTGGTTTCCAAAAAAATTAACGCCTGATCCCACTGTTGCTCGGTAATGAGATGGCTAAGTAGCGCTGATTTTCTGTCTTTATCAACGGTGGTCAACCATTGCTGGATCTCGGCTTTGCTTTGAGAGCTCGCGGTTGAAATTTCAACGGGGTTTGGCACCGCTGTTTTCGCCAACCAGCGAATTTTGTCCGACAAGGTGGCTGAGAAAAGCAGGTTCTGGCGTTCAACAGGCAAACGTTCGATGATCTTGTTAATGTCTTCGATAAAACCCATGTCCAGCATGCGGTCAGCTTCATCCAACACCAAAATTTCAATTTCATCAAAGTGGACGGCGCGCTGCGCATACATGTCCAACAAGCGCCCAGGCGTTGCCACCAAAATATCAACGCCTTCAATCAGGCGCTGTTTTTGCGCAGCGATTTCTTTACCGCCATACATTGCCATCGTGGTCAACGACAAGTTCTTAGCATACTGCTCGGCATTCTTTTCTACCTGCGCCACCAACTCTCGAGTCGGAGCTAGGATCAATGCACGTACACGCTTTTTACGCTGAGTTTCGCCGCCTTTTAGCATCTCTAAAATAGGCAATACAAAACTCGCCGTTTTGCCAGTACCTGTTTGTGCCGCAGCAAGCAGGTTCTCACCACGTAAGATCACTGGAATGGCTTTTTCCTGAATCGACGTTGGGGTTTGATACCCAAGTTCAGTGACAGCAGAAACAATCGGCAGGCTTAAGCCCAGCTTGGAGAATGGCATGAGAAATCTCGGCGTAAAAAGAAATGACAACAAGTATGGCAGATAACACCACCACAAAGGGCGCGCATTCTAGCACGAGTGATTTGAAAAACAGAGCAATGTCTATTCACGGACTTCTACACCACAAAAGTACCGCTCAGGGAACATCGCTTACACCATGATTTTCTCGATGATTTGCTCACATTCTTGTTGAGTCGCATAACGCGGGACGGGGTAGTTCCATTTCGTTTCTTGAATGGCATTTTTAGCAATCAATGGCACATCTGACGCTTGGATGTCGACCAGCGTTTTAGGTAAACCAAGCACATCTTGTAACGACACCACATAGTCAACAAACGCGACTGCATTGGTGGCTTCATCCCATCCCTCATCGCCAACATTGACCATCTTAGCCAGGTTTGCCATGCGTGGCGTTGCATTCGGTTGAGAGAACCTCAACACATGCGGCAATACCAGCGCATTGGCAACACCATGAGGCGTGCCATATCTCGCGCCAAGATTGTGTGCAATAGCATGTGTGTACCCTAGACTGGCTTTGGTGAACGCGAGCCCTGCATAGTAAGACGCCATTGCCATATTGAGCCGCACCTTCAACGATTGACCATCTTTATAGGCGGAAACAAGATTTTGACTGATGAGCGTAATGGCCGCGTTAGCATAACCATCGGTTTCCGAGGTGGCATTCACAGACAAGTAAGCTTCAACCGCGTGCGTCAATGCATCCATACCCGTCGCCGCAGTCACCTGAGGTGGAAGCCCTGTCATCAAGACAGGATCGAGCGCTGCCATCATTGGCACCAATTTCGGGTCCATCAACGGTGTTTTTTGATGGGAAAATGGGTCTGATATCACTGCGGCAACCGTCACTTCAGAACCCGTGCCAGCAGTGGTAGGAATAACAAACAGTGGCGCTGGCGTTCGCCACACTTTCAAAATACCCGATAGCCGACGAATCGATTTTTTGTTTGTCACTCGCGCCGCAATCACTTTTGCGCAGTCCATGGGGGATCCCCCACCGATCGCTAAAATACCGGCGCATTGTTCGCGCAGATAGATCTCTCGGCCTTCTTCTGCCATTGGGTAGGTTGGGTCGGGCTTCACATTGGCATAGCGAACGAAGCTCACACCGCACTGTGACAGGTGGTCTTCCACTTTTTCAACAATACCCACATCCACTAACGGCTGGTCAGTCACAATCAGTAATTTACCGAGATTCATCAAACCAATCGCTTCACACATCTGTTCTGTGCTATCTGCGCCAGCAAACAATGTTGGTCGAGGGATAGGGATCACGCTAGCAGCGACTTTCAGCGCTTTCATATACCCTTTAAAGAAAAACAAAGACGATTGACCCATTATGTTCGACACCTCAGATTGACTGTAGTTACAGCCTAGGCAACGTACGAGGTGGTATCTAGCTTTTTCCTTTCAAAAACAGCGATTCATCACGGTGGATGGTTAACTAATAACCACCTGATATACTCGTGACTTCAATCACCACACGTCAGAGGAAGACCATGGGGCAAACCACCAAATCGCTCAACGAAAAGCAGATAACGTTTATCGAACAGCAAAAAATGTACTTTGTTGGTACGGCAGCGCCGACTGGCACAGTGAATATTTCGCCCAAAGGTGGCGACTCTCTTCGCGTGATCGACCATAAAACACTGGCATGGCTCAACTTAACAGGCAGCGGAAATGAATCAGCGGCACATGTGTTACAAGAACCTCGCATGACGGTGATGTTTTGTGCCTTCGAAGGCTCGCCACTCATTCTCCGTGCCTACGGTCATGCACGTGCGATTCACCGCAACGATCCTGAGTGGGAAATCTATATCTCTTTGTTTCCCGAGAGCATCGCATCACGTCAAATATTCCTGTTAGATATCGATTTAGTGCAAGCATCATGCGGCATGTCAGTTCCCTTTTTTAGCTACGAAGGCGATCGTCACGAACTGGAAAAGTGGTCAACTAGACAAGGAGAGCAAGGTATTCAGAAGTACTGGCTTAAGAAAAACCAAACCAGCTTGGATGGCTTTGAGTCGCAGATCGCAGAGAAGTCAGGCTTAAAAGTCGAAGAGTAACGTTCGCATAGACGCATAGACGCATAGACGCATAGGCACATAGAAAACTGAGGGGGTAGAACCATTGTTGTCCCTCTCATTTCACCCTTCTCGATCAACAGGTCAATCCGTTTCGCTTTTTGTTCTGTTTGTTGATGTTTCTCATAATAAATGCCAACAGATTCAATTTGCTTTGGCAGTATACTCAAGGCATATGCAGAGCTAGGTACATTCAAAATGAAAACAAAAATTATCCTTGATACCGACCCAGGTATCGACGACGCAATGGCCATACTGTTTGCGGAAGCAAATCCAAACGTAGATTTGGTTGCTCTTACAACGGTATTTGGCAACGCTGATATTGAAACCAGCACGCGCAACGCACTCTACCTCAAACAACGTTTTGGCATGAACTGTGATGTCGCCAAAGGGGTGAGCAAACCTTTGCTACGTGATCCCGTTGGTGCTAGCACCGCTGTTCACGGAGAGAATGGGTTTGGTGATATTGCGTTGGACGCGCCAACCATCGCAGCAGATCCTCGACCCGCTCATCAATACATCATTGATACTGTGAAAGCGGCACCAAAAGAAATCACACTGGTGGCTGTTGGTCCGCTGACTAATTTGGCAATGGCTATCACCCAAGCCCCAGAGATCGGTGACTTGGTAAAAGAAGTGGTGATCATGGGCGGAGCGTTTGGTACGCATGATCACACAGGCAATGTCACGCCGTTTGCAGAAGCCAATGTGCATGATGATCCGCATGCCGCTGATATCGTTTTTACTGCTGACTGGCCTGTCACCGTGATTGGCCTCGATGTGACTCATGAAACCTTCTTCTCAACGGATTACATCGACACACTTAGAGATACTTGCGGTGAGGTGGGTGAATTTATGTGGGATATTAGCCGCTTCTACTTAGATTTTTACAAATCTCGTATGGATGTTGATGGCTGTTTTGTTCACGACCCTTCCGCCATCGCTTATGTCATCGACCCATCTTTATTTACGCTTCGCAAAGGTCCAATCCGAGTAGTCTGTGACGGCCCCGCTGAAGGTTTGACCATACAAAAACACAAACCCACCAAGCACAAAACCGATGAATGGGCCGAGAAGAGACCACAACAAGTTGCCATTGCGGTTAACGATCAGGCAGTACTCGATGTGTACTTGGATTCGATGACCCAATACGGTAATCGTGAATCTTGATTCGTCGACAGGGCTGAACAAGGCAATCGATCTATCACCTCTCCAAACCCCAAAACGGATAGCTTTCGTCTTGGGGTTTGCTTTTTCTCTTCACGAAAAATAGAGAATCATGGGTGTGCAAGCACATCAAAAAATGAACTGATAACGCGTCAGGTGTTGATATGGCACATTCGCTTTTTGGATGCCGCATAAGGTGCCCCATTGCGGTTGATTAGGGCCATCGGGAAGATATTGCGTCTCCAGTGCCAAACCTTCATATTTGTCATACGCATGGCTTGCACCCGAAGAGCCATCAAGGAAATTTCCAGAGTAAAATTGAATTGATGGTTTGGTGGTGCTCACTGCCATAGAGACAACTTCGTCTTGCGCTCTAACCAAGGCCACGACTGCTTTTCCATCGCAACACGCACTCTCCAGGATGAAAGCATGGTCATACCCGCCTGCCGTCACTTGATCATCACCTTGCAAGAAGTCACGACCAACATTTTTTGAGGTGTTGAAATCAAACGTTGTACCCATCACGCTCAGCCATTCACTCTTTGGCGTCATATCATCGCGTGTTGGCAAGTAATGGCTTGCGCGCAGTTGCAGCGAATGGTCAAGACACTTAGCACCGCTGCTCTCCCCATCAAGGTTGAAGTAGGCGTGGTTGGTCAAACTGATCGGACAATCGGCATCACACAGCCCTTCATATCGAATTTCTACAGCATTGTCATCCGTCAGGGTGTAAGTCACTGTCACGTTAAAGTTACCGGGGAAGCCTTGATCACCATCACGGGAGTTCAATTGAAAGGTCACCTGTTGCTGCGCCTTGAAAACAATTTCCCAACGCAAAGTGTCAAATCCCTTTGGCCCTCCATGCAAGGTATTCTTGCCTTCATTCGAGGCCAAAATATACTCGATACCATTCAACGAAAAACGACTGCCTTTAATACGATTCGCATACCGACCAACAATCGAACCAAAGTAAGCGCTTTGCTCCAAATGCGCTTGCATATCAAGAGAGCGAAGCAGCACCTCACGGCGCTCGCTACCCACTGGCAAATTTGCACTAAGCCACGTCGCCCCCATATCCATGAATGATGCTGTCATCCCTCCCGCATTTTGAAGGTGCACAACCGTCGCAAGGCGATTGTCCGCAGCAGGATGCGACGTCATTGCAGCATGAATGTGGGAAAGATGGGGTAACATTTCTTCTCTCATTTGCATCAAGAACTCAATGATTAATGGCAATAGCGATACATTTTATCAAGCAGTTAAGTCCCAATTTCGTGATCATCACCCACAAATGTAAACGATTTCACCTCAGCTGGAGCGACTGATAATGAGAACTTATATGGCGTTACATGTTCTTCAACGGTTTCACAATCTCATCTAACCCTTCAATTTTCAAAGTAAGACAAAGCGCCATCAGCTTGCCAAGCTCTCCACTCGGAAATCCCTGTCTTTCGAACCATAGTAGGTATTCTTCTGGCAAATCGATAAGCACCCTTCCTGCGTATTTACCAAACGGCATTTTCATTCGAGCAAGTTTGAGCATATTTTCTTTTTCTAGCATGGGTTCTACGCTTTGAAACGGGGAAACAAGAGGGCAGTGTATAGGTTTACGGAGTTCAGATCCGAAAAAACCAGCAGAACGACATAAACTCGTCTTGCTGGCGCTCTTATTGTTTTACCCGCTGTCATGACATTTACCGAATCACTGGGTGATTCATTCTGTCTTGCACACCTCACAGCCAAAGAGTTTGCTATGCATCCAACACCCCACACAAAAACCCAGAACCGCCTCAAGCCATGTCAGCATGAAACACATACCTAAAACCGAAAACAGCCATACACTAGAGAAATCGAGCAATCGGAATGCCAAACAGGTGAACCCCATCGTTGCGCCCAAAATCCAAGCAAATCGTTTTGGTTTTATAGGCTTCCAAACTGGCTTAATTTTCATGGTGATCGCCGTGCCCAACACACCGCTAGGACTGAGTGGTGTAAGCCCAAACAAGGCGGCCATCGTCATATCAAAAATTACATACGGGCCAACATAGAGAACAGGGTCCCACTCAGGGCGAACGACTAAAATGAACATAGTGACGGCAGAAAGGATATTGAGTAAACCCGCTCTGGCACGAGTCGCCGTTTCATCAATTCTTAGGTCGCCTTCACCTGAAATGTCCTGCCCCATCGCCAGCAAAGGTGTTGTAAGAAAGGTATGGTATTGTTTTTGCTCTTCTGTGCGCACAGATTGATCCTCATCCCTGAACCTTTCTATTAGTCTATACCCTGAATGTAATTTTGAATTGATATACCCAAACAACCTGAAGATCCGGAATTTCAGGTTATTTAGGTATAACCCTTTATGTTCAAAACTCGGCCAATTCTTGCTCAGCGAGCAATTTTTCGCCCAGCATTTAAGCAACTTCTTGCTCTCCACCTCCACGAGGATTCATAAGTCATTGTTTTAATTAAGACATATAGTTGGCACACCCCTTGCGTTATCTCTTTCGTTGTAATCAAAACTAACGTCTATACCTGCCTTTTTGGTCGGTATCTAATGCATAAGGACATCGCAATGCCAACTCCATGTTATATCGCCATCGAAGGCAAAACTCAGGGCAACATCACTGCTGGTGCGTTCACTGCTGACTCTGTCGGTAACATCTACGTCGAAGGCCACGAAGACCAAATGCTGGTTCAAGCCTTTGACCACATTGTAACCGTACCGACTGACCCGCAAAGCGGCCAGCCTTCAGGCCAACGCGTGCATAAGCCGTTCAAGTTCACTGTSGCACTGAACAAAGCCGTACCGCTGATGTACAACTCCCTMGCRTCWGGCGAAATGCTGCCAAAAATTGAACTGAAGTGGTACCGCACGTCTGTGGAAGGTAAACAAGAGCACTTCTTCTCAACCATCCTCACTGACAGCACCATCATCGATATCGATTGCCAAATGCCTCATTGTCAGGACGCAAACAAAAAAGAGTTCACCCAACTGGTGACCGTGTCTGTGGCATACCGCAAGATTGACTGGGAACACACTGTCGCTGGTACTTCGGGTGCTGATGACTGGCGTGCGCCAATTGAAGCCTAAGGCTTCTTCGCAAGGGGCGTAAGCCCTTTGTGACCAACCCGCCTTCTGGGCGGGTTTTGTCGTCAAGCCATGACGCTTGACGACCTGATCTTATTGATATATCGACTCTGACCACACAGGGTCTTGCTGGGATGGTTTATGGCTACGGAAAGCGGTCTCCAATTTACTCTTGCTGTTGAAGGCTTACCTGACGACACCTTTGCGGTGATCGAATTCTCGGGAGAGTCTGCACTCTCTACGCCTTTTTTGTATCAGGTCAAACTGGCCAGTCGCAATGATTCTGTCTCTCAAGACGAGATTGTTGACCGCAATGTCACCCTCATGCTGTGGAACAATGGCGAGCTTGAACAACGCTTTCACGGCATTGTGCGCCGCTTTACTCGCGGTGACACGGGTTTCAGCCACACCCGATATGCCCTTGAGATGGTACCAGCGCTGTCTCGCTTATCACTTCGTCATAACAGCCGCATTTTCCAGCAGCAATCTGCCCCTGAAATCATGAGTATCCTATTACAAGAGATGGGTATTGATGACTATGCCTTTTCCATTTCAGGGCAACCCCAAGTCCGTGAGTATTGCGTCCAGTACCGAGAGACGGATTTGGATTTCCTTCAGCGTTTAGCGGCAGAAGAAGGCATTTTCTATTGCTTCTTGCATGACAAAGACAAGCACACGGTCTTATTTTCTGATGATACCCAGACCTTAACCGCCTCAGGGCAAGCATTCCCTTACAACGCCAATGTCGGCGGTAAGAGTGATGAAGCCTTTGTAAAAGGTTGGCAGTTTTCAGCACAAACGCGCCCTTCTTCAGCTCAGCTGAAAGATTACAGTTTTAAGAAACCGGCTTACGGTTTTTTGCACGACAGAGCTGGCACAGAAATGAGTTTCCAGCGCGGCACCTATGAACACTATGACTACCCGGGTCGCTTCAAAAGCGATGCAGCGGGCAAGCCATTTACCCAATACCGCTTAGAACACCTTCGCAGTGATGCGTTAACCGCGACAGCCTCCAGCAACATCATGCAGGTGGATGTGGGCATGGTATTTAACCTTGAGGATCACCCTGACGACACCACCAACCGTGATTGGATTGTGGTCACCCTGCATTGTGAAGGCACCCAGCCTCAAGCACTAGAAGAGCATGGCGGCGAAGGCATGACCTCGTTCCACAATACGTTTTCGGTCATTCCGGGCCATCGCCCTTGGCGCCCCTGTCCAGAAGCCAAACCCTGTGTGCATGGTCCACAAATAGCGATAGTCACTGGCCCTGCGGGCGAAGAAATTTTCTGTGATGAGCACGGGCGAGTGAAAGTGCAGTTCCCGTGGGACCGCTACGGCAACAGTGATGATGCATCAAGTTGTTGGGTCCGTGTCTCCCAAGGCTGGGCGGGCGGCCAATACGGGATGATGGCAATACCCCGCATCGGCCATGAAGTGATTGTGTCCTTCCTTGAAGGTGACCCTGACCAACCGATTATTACTGGCCGCACCTATCACGCGACCAATGTACCGCCCTACCCGCTGCCGGCCAACAAAACCCGTACCGTCCTTCGCACCGAAACCCATCAGGGGGAAGGCTTTAACGAGTTGCGTTTCGAGGACCAAGCAGGACAAGAAGAAATCTACGTGCATGCCCAAAAGGACATGAACTTGCTGGTCGAAAATGACCGCAAAGACAACATCAAACATGACTTGCATTTGGATGTGGAGAACGAGCGGTTTTCGCACATCAAAGTGGATGACCACCTGACGGTAGACGGGCAAAGCAAAGAGCACATCAAAGGTGACAAAACCATCGTCACCGACAGCTCCCTGCACATCAAAGCCGGCGACAGTTTCCTTAACGAAGCAGGCTCAGAAATCCATTTAAAGAGTGGTCACAAATCGGTGCTAGAAGCCTACACCGAAGTCACCCTTAAAGTCGGCGGCAACTTCGTGAAGATCGACCCCGCAGGCGTTCACATCGTCGGCTCCGTTATTAATATCAACTCAGGCGGAAGCGCAGGTTCTGGTTCTGGGTTTGGTGGGGCAATGCCGATGTTGCCGGGAGGGGTAACTGCGCCGAAAGCGCCGGATGAAGCAGAGAAAATACTTTTTAGCGCGACTCAATACGCAACTGATCCAAAACTTATCTCTCCAGATGCTTTTACGTATCTATCCATATCCGATCGCCCTATGGCAAAAATGTGCCAGAAAAGACCTGACGGTAGTTGCCCTCGTTCAGACTGTCCTTGTTTAGGGAGAAGCTAAATGGAGGTTTCACAAGAAAATTTCTTCCAAAATGGTGGTCATAGCTATTGGATAGTGGCGGATCCCATTCGAGTACCTGACATCAAAATGTTTTTGTACCAACATGAACCAAAAGCGGATGTCATTACCTTATTGAATAGCCCTGCTTTTGGACACTTAAATGAAGTATCTCCGATAGCCTCTCCGGTTGAAGCTACGGTAGCACTCAAAGCTCGTTTAATAGAAGACGAAGTATTTTCTTCGAGTTGTATCTTTCTAAAAGCAAAAACACAAATCGAAAACGATCAACTTACCGAGCACTTGCGCGCGTTGCTTACGGTCGTCGTTGAAGAATATCCGACCTACTTTAGATACTACTCATCAACTTTTTGGCACATGCATTCAAGCGATATCAGTAAGAGAGATCTTGATACTATTTTAGGTCCTTTCTCTTCCATAGCTTGGTTCGATACAACGTCATCTTTACTCTCAATTACATCAACAAAGCGTGATAACACAGAAAATGCTAAAGCAGCACTTTCTCCTCTTCGCCTTCATTCGCAAGTTTTTACGGAGTTAGTTTAACGATATGTCAGACTATAAAATCAAGGAAGGTGACTGCCTAATTCTTATTGCTCAAAAATTTGGTGTAAAAGTAAAAGATATCGCAAACCTCAATAGCGACCAGATTGAAAATGTCGATCTTATTTTTGCAGGCGACACCATCAAGCTGCCTGGTAACGAAGCCGCTCCTATTCCGCTTAAAACAGGAGAAAGAATACCTCTTCCAGATCCTCCAAAAACCAATGCTTGTGGTGATGACCTTTGTGGCTCTAGCACCCCAGAGTTCGTGGACATTCTGTATGTTCCGTCTCACCCAGAAACGAAAGATGGCGAAAAAAGGTGGTATGCCGTTACCGATGTGGCTAAAGAGGCGATCAAAAAAGAAATGTCGTTACTTGCAGAAGCCATGGTTGCAGACAATCGCGATACATCACTCCAAAATTTAAACAATCTAGGAATTCTGTCGAAATTTGAAGCTAAACCACATGAAGCATTTCTTACTGATGATGAAGGAATAAGACTTCGTCATCTGGAGTGGCTGATAAGCACAATAAATTCAGGTGCTGCAAAACTCTATGAACATGGAGGCCAAGACGGTTTCATTATTAGGGTTGCTGAGCAAGAAAATCTAGATTATGGCAAACTGCTCGGTAGACACGTATTTTGGGGGCAATTTAAACAATTTATTTTGGATTATCACTTAGGTGCTATCGCTGTACAATACTTTCTTGAGTCTACGGATTTAATCGAAGAAATCAGTGAAAAAGAGAAACAAGCTCAGCTAATGGAAAGAGCGAGATTATCAGTATTTCACGGTGTCGTAGATCACCTCAGTGAAAACATTGAAGAGTTAAAAGAAAAAGCAATTAAAAACGCAAAGACTGTAACTTCTAAAGACGGCACCAAATTCATTTGGGATAAAGAGCGTCGATATTTTACGAGTGAAAAGCAGAAAACGGTAACTGACCGAATTAAATTGATCGTCAAGCACCGTCCCAAGACTGACGTAGAGCTTGCTTTGACACCTCATGAAGAGGCACTCGCTAAACTAAATAAGTTCTGGCACGAGAATGTACATGACTCCAATGCAGCACTGAAACAACTAGCAAAAGGAAACGCTGAACCAATACCACCAGAAGCTACTTATGCTATCACTTTTACTAACGCACTAAGAGAGTTAAACAGACACGGCTATGTCATTAAGGAGCAATGTCTGACCTTTGATGAACTAGAAGGTTCATTGCTCATCCATCAAGGCCCTAAGGCACTATCTGGCTCAGACAGTGCTTTCGGGAAATGGCGCGAAAATGACAACCTAATGTTTGGTGTCAAAGCAGCGGCACTTGATGAAAAAGGACTTAAAGAAGAAGCCGAATTGAGAAAGGCAATACTTCTTGAGCTTAGTATGTATACGACAAATGGAGAAATCGCCCAAGACAGTATCCAGCGGGCTTCTGACGATATAGCGTGGGCCTATTATCCTACAATAGCTCTTTTGCGAGTGATTGATGTTACCTTAGAAAAACACATGTCTGCGTTGGGTTCGATTCTGAATGGCAACCAAACTGTGCCTGGCATTTTCAATGAACTAATAACAATTAAAAAAATTGCCATCAACAGAATTAATAAGCTCAAGAAAGTCGCCGAGAAAAGAGCTATTTCAGGTGATATTAAAAACATACTGTTACTCGATAATATGCCGAAGAGTCTTCATCTCATCTGGGATGAAAAACAATACGCTCCAACAGAAATGAAAAGAGGCATATTTAAAAATGACGCTGGTGCTGCTGACCTTCAAGCCGTCGAGTGCAGCTTACTGTCTGATGGTGAAGTCAAATGGATACGCGGTCCAAGTTGGCTAATCCCTAAATCATCCGCTAACAAATCACATTTAGGGCATGTCAAGGACATCACTGAAAGTATCACACTAGCAGATCCAACGGTGAGTAAGGACTCGCCTGGAACCACGTTGAAAGACGCACTAAAAGACATAGGTAAAGGCTTAATTACAGCACCAGATGCAAAAAATGATTTCGTGACGAAACCTTTAAACTTAAGTGCACAAGTGAAGGATTTTGATAGGGCTTTTTGGGAAGACAGTTACCATTGGCAAGATGGTATTGGACCAAAGGGTAAATCGTCAGCATATATAGCCAACGCGCAAGCACAGTTTTTAAGGTTAACGGTCAGCCGCAGTGGAGATTTAAACTTACCGGGTAGCGAGATTAACGGTCTAAACACTAATATGTCTCTCACGGGAGAAACATCAGCCAAAGTTAAGCTAACACTTCTCAGTGGCGAAATATCATTTGCTACGTATCTTCCTAAACAAGAGGGATATCATTTAAAAATCTCCTACGTAGCTCAACCTGATAAGAGTAAAAAACCAGAAAGCAAAATGTACGATGCGGGGCATTTCAGACTCAAGCTTTCCACAAAAATTTATGGCGTTGCTGGGGCCAGCTGTATGCTCTCCGGCAACCTCGCTTTCGGCCCTTCGGAAACGCAGCCAGGTCACATTGGCGTCAAAGGTAAAGCCTTCAAAGCCCCTGATTACAATGCACACGTAGAAGGGGGACACACAATACGTACTCGGGACATGAACACTTCAACAATACCTCAAGGTGTATCAGCGCAAGCAGGAGCCAGCGTAGACGTGTTTGCGGGAGTGGAAGCAGGCGGCATCGGCTCAACCGAAGTGTCGTGGCTTCCTCCTGTCGTACAAGTTAACGGTAAAAAACATAATTCTGAATTCATTGAACTCGGCAGTATTTCAGGACAAATTGCCGTGAACTACGGTATTGGTTTTTCGGGCGAATTACGAATTGGTTTTCACAATGGGCAATTTTTCCTGATCACCGCAGCAAGGCTCGTTTGTGGCCCTGGCGTAAGCGGAAAAGTCGCAATCAAAGTGAACCCTGTTAATGCTGATAGGGTTGTTGATTGTCTACTCGGCATATTAAAAGAGAGCGGATTTAAATATGTCGAAGTGCTAGGTGATATCGATGTAGCTGGCAACAACAAAGATTTTGAAGAACTCAATCAAGTTCTTACCGTTGCCATGGCACTCGGTTTAACTTTCGCTGAAGTCTTGCTACTGCCAACCAAAACTTACAATGATTATCTTCAGAGTATACTTGAAGAAGATTATGCCCCCATGATAGCGAAGCACATCGTCGAAAGACCAAGCTCAAAAGTGGAAACATGGGTGAAGAATTTGCCACCTGAAACACTGTCCAGATTGTTTCTCAGCTTGAGTAATAAAAAGTATGACACCTGGCGAGCAGCTCCCAATACCAGCTATGTACCAGAGTTCTTAGAGAAAGATGTCAAAGTGCTTAAAAATGAGGTGTTAAAAGCTCAGGCTATCGTGAAAATTATGGAGTGGATCTACCCTAAAGATGACAAGGACAAAGATACAAGGTGCTCTCAGTTTGAAAAATCTTTGATACTAATGGAGGGCAATTTGGAAAGCGCGCAAAGTCGTCTTGAGAGATGCCGACGATTTGCAGAAGGCTGGAGTACATTAGCTGATTTCATTTCCAACCTTGATACAGTGGGGCTAAATGTAGAATCAAAAGAAAGTGCAGAAGATGTAAAGAGAAACTTCAATTCATTAGCTCCTAAATTGTGCTCGAGAATGAACCTGTATGTGAATGAAAAAAGCCATATGGCAATTGTGAAAGATGTCGTTCTATATAGAGAGTTTTCCCGGGAGGACTACAGTGAGTTATCAGAAAAAATAAAAAACGCTCCTAGCTGGAAAGAGAAAAAATGGGAAATTTTATGACTATTAAAAGAAAGCATATTTTTATGGGCGTATTTATTCTTATTGCCACATACATTGCAATTGAAAGCTACCCCAGTGGCTTTCAGCGAAAAATTGCCGAAGGTCCAAGTTTTCTACAAGAGCAACTATCTTCATATTTAGACGACAACAAGGTGAATAGTGATCCCTATTCCGCAAGCCGATATCGCCCAGAAGATCCACTGTATGTTCCTCTTCTAGCCATTCAATATGGCAAAAAAGAGAAAGCGGAAGCTCTACTAGCACCTCTAGTAGAAAAAGGCGATTCAGAAGCCATGTTTTGGTTAGCAGAAATCACCTACGGACAAAGTATATATTCAGGGGGTACTGCAGGCGAATTGTTTACAAAATCAGCCAAACTCGGCAACCCATACGCGGCAATTAGATTAGACAGTAGAGACATTGAATGTACTCAATACATAGGATATCACTGCAGTGAAGAATGGGGAGAAAAGGGTAGAGTCATACTGAAAAAATTGGCTGAGACTGGTGATGCCAGAGCTGGATATGCTCTTTTTCACCATGATGTGATGTTAAAAGGTGGTAACAGAACGGCTGTAAGCGAAGAAAGTTTTAACGTTCTGGCAAAAGCGGCTGTTGATGGTGTAAAGGATCATTATTATTATCCGCTCATGGAGCTAGCAAGTCTATATCGTCAAAGCTACAGCTACCCCATTTGGGTAAGCAGCAGTGATACAGATGACAATACTCAAGTCTTGTCTGAAAAGAACAGAAAAATTTTAAAAAACCTGTATAAGCTAGCAGCAAAAAATAATGATGCATATGCTATTAATCTAAATTTATATTTTGCAAGCAATGGTGAAAATGCAGTTATTGACGAAGACTATACTGATGGCCAAATCCTACGGACATTAACCCTGTTCAGTAAAGTATATAAATATGGACCTGCATTTGCTAGAAAAGCTGAATTAAATAGATCAGCGCTGGTGCAAGGAGCAGCATGGGCAATGGTTGATGATTTTAACCGTAGTGACAGTAGCTTTGATTATGGTAGACAATTTCAGAGATATGAATATGTCATAACAAACGAGTTCAATCTGAAATTCTTAGATGACTCGGAGCTTGAAAAAGCACGTGAAGTTTCCAAAGAGCTGCAGAAAACATTAACGCCAGTCATCTACCTCGATGAAAACCAAACTGATATTCTCTAATCATCGTCGTCTTGACTTAAATCCTTGAGTACAGACGACGAATTCAGCTCACCCCAACAACTTCCCCTTAATCCCATTGAACACCGCCAGCACCCTATCATGGGCTGGCTTGTGGTCGGCGATAAACGACAAACAGGCTAAGGCGCTTTCGTCATAATCTTTAGGTAATTTAACATTCAAATCCTTCGAAATGG